>CANQUG010000015.1 GCA_947626985.1 uncultured Lachnospiraceae bacterium
TAGTGCCGCTTGATACTTTTACTTACTACTTGCTCAAGGTAGGATTTATACCGCCCTTACGGGCGCACTCGGCTTCAGCCAGAAGCGGGTCTTTCCGGAACCGGAGCCGCCCACGATCAATACGTTCTTGTTCCTTGCTGTTTTGGGATCTTTCGGCCTGTTGTTCATCGTGAGCCGCTCCGTCTGTGTCAGGATGATGTTGTTGGAAAATACTGGGTCGATGTACGGTGCAATATCCGCGGCGGTCCCCCACCGTGCAGAACCGTATTCCATGCCGAGCCGGTACTTTTTGGCATTCTTCCCTTTCAAGTACACGGCAAGCCATACCCCGAAGCCGCACAGGGCGCCGAGAAACATATCCTGCGGGAGAAAACTGGGCCACAGGGTGGAAAATGCGGCATCCAGCCCCTCGCTGATATGGAGCATCTTCTCCGAAAACTCCGCCCCTTCCGCCATCCTCCAGGCCACGCCCAGTTTTGTAGCCGCCAGTCCCAGGATGACATACGGCAGGTTCAGGAGGACCAGGCGTTTTGTCCTGCTGTTTATCATCTCTCCCGCTCCTTCCGTCTTGTCCGATCCGGCACCGCATGTTTCACAAGCTCCTTAAAGTGCGCCAGCCGTTTCAGGACAGATGGACGTGACGTTTTCCGGATTTTCCGTGCGGAATATTCGGAAAACGCAGCAGTCAAGGCATCCGCGTCACGGCCTTTGAAAAAAATCAGGTATTTCGGCGGCGATGTGCTGCGGTCTTTTTTCACCGCATAATCTACCCCGTATTTGCGGGCGATCCGGTCAAAATCCCGGATAGACGGGTTCATGATTTCAATGCTGGAAACACCGGCATCCTGTCCCGCCAGTTCCTTCACCGTCTGTTTCCCCCTCGGTTTTACCGGCGCTCTCTCACTTTTCTGCACTTTTTTCTGCTTCCGGCCCGCCATATATTTCACGATTGCCGAGTGCAGGAGCCGGCCGGTAAATTTGGTCCCGCTTACGACCAGTGTCACGCTCCTGTTTTCCACTTCCTCCTGCATCTTCCATCCACTCCTTTCCTGCAGGTACCCGGTTGCGGCAGTCAGCTGCCGTACATGTCATGGTTTACCAGCGACGAATAATAATTGCTGATCGTGGCCGGGGCGTTGAACAGGACTGTCAGCAGATACTGCTTGATGTTCTTCACCTTTGTCGTGTTCTCCTTCAGGCAGGAAAGCACGAACTGGATATGCCCCATCCCCAGCTTCAGGAACCGGGATTTTACCAGCTCATGCGGGAAATCGCTCCCGGCCACCCGTATATGCTCCCGCCGTGCGCTTACCACCTCGACCATAAGCTCCACGATCTCGTCGATCAGCTTCCGGTCATACGGGTAATCCGTCAGAAGGATGTCATAGCCGATATTCTCACGGATCAGCTCACGGTATGCCTGCACGTCCTCCGCTGAGGTGCATTTCTTTCCCTTCCCATCCGGCGGCCTGCCCGCCGTATCTTTTTCTCCGGAAAAGAAAGGAATGGTATGATCCGTACTTTGTCCCTCTGTATTCTGTCCTTCTGTATTTAATTGCGTTGGATTTTCCGGCAGCGGGTTTCCCGTCACCGGATTATCCGTTGTCCGGTTTTCCGACGACGGGTTCCCCACAGCGGCTGACCCCCTTTTTCCTCCATTCCATCCCGGTTCTCTGCCGGACGTTCATAAATCACATATTCATTCCCGCTGAATTTCCCTTTCGCATCGGTTGTCTGGTGCCGCCTGTCCCGCAGATGGCAGTTGCTCATAACGATGTAGTCCCGCGTCCGCTCCACACGAAATACAGCCATTCGCTCCACTCCTTTCAAAAAAGGCATAAAAAATCTGCAGCTCCAATCTACGGTTCTTCCTACTCGTATTCTATAAAAAACGGATATCCATACCGGTCAAAGTACAAGACACAGCACCTTTCATCTTCCGCTTCCAGCAATCTCTCCAGTTCCCTCATAGCCTCCGCGCATCGTTCTTCATCCTGCCCGCATACTGCCTGGAACCGTTCGCATACCGCTTTCCGGATGCTTCTGCGTGAACAGACGGAAAGGGCTTTCGCCTTCTTATGTCTCATGATAAGGTGCCTCCCACTCGTACTGTTCCCCGCACATATCCAGAAACATTTCTTCCATGTCCTCCGGACAGATATCAAAACCGATGCTTCCATCCATCGGTCCTTTATAGGTCCGGAACTCTGTGCTGTATGTCATGTTCTCGCCCACAACGTCCACAGAGAAACACATGACCACCGCCAGCGTCATATCCTCCAGCAGCCACAGCTCCTTCTCATAGCTGGTAACTACAATGTCGTTCCCGCTCCGGTAGGTGCTGAACATGTGCCACCGACACATAGCACCCTTTCTGATTTGAAACTGCAATAATCTGTGCGCTCAAAAATTTTCCTCCTAGTAAAAAATCCTGCTAATTTTTAGCTGGCTAATTTCCGGCAAATGGTTCACAGTTCTATTTGTTTTATTGAAAATTCCATTAGCAAACAGGCATTTCCTGCTAATGAAACGGATAAAAAATGGAATTTATACCTGAAATCAGGAGACATAAGAAAAGCCAGAAACCCTTGATTTTACAAGAAATTCTGGCTGTTGATGGCTGGCGTTCCTAGCGCGATTCGAACGCGCGGCCTTTCGCTTAGGAGGCGAACGCTCTATCCTGCTGAGCTATAGGAACATTTACCAATGATTTGGTTTTGACTATCGCCTCTATCCCCTTAGCTATCAGTCTCTGCATAACTTTAAAAGCCATCCGCTATCCATTTAACTAAAGGAACAGTTTTGACAAAAAAGATTTTACTATATTCCCGCCAAAAAGGCAATACTCAGAATCACAATTTTAAAATTTTTTGACTCATTTTTCTTACTTTTTTTGCTCGGCAGAGCTTATCCTATTGAGGATATCTGGTAGTTACGTAAGTTCCGCTCCGCTGTATTTCAGCGAAAGACATTGTTCTGCCCCAGTGAATGGAGGAATTATAATTTCCTTCGGCCAGAACAACTCCATAAGAAGTAATTTCCATTATTACAACAGAATGAGTATCTCCGTTTACCCGAAGCAGATCACCTACTTTAAGGTCTGAGAAATTCGTATGTTTCCGGGCAGGAAGATTTCCAAACGCCTTATCACTCAGAGCAAACGCAAATCCGGCACATCCATAACCTCCTCCAAGTACAGGACTCCTGTAATAATTATCATTTGTCCAACGCATACCCTCAGGATAAACCGACTTTAATGCAATCATATCCTGATATACCTGTTCTGGATCCAGCTGAAAATCTGTATACTGATCTTTGTAGGTATCCTTGCACCGACTGCATTCATGCAGCGTATATCCTCTTTCTGTTTCTGTAGGTTTCACTATAGAATCCACATATGAATGACCGAGAGGACTGCCTGTTGTTGCACCGCATCTTCTGCATGTCTGAGGCTCTGTACAGGTTGCTTCCTGATAATCATGTCCGAGAGGAGCGCCTGTTGTTGCACCGCACCTTTTACATGTCTGAGGTGATGTACAGGTAGCGCTCTGATAACTGTGGCCAAGAGTTTTCCCGGACGTCATGTTACATCTGGAACAGGTTTTTGGCTTCGTGCAGGTCGCTTTTTTATATGTATGTTTTTTTACGGTTATCTTACACGTATAAGCTTTTTTGCCTGCCTGGGCAGTGATTACGGTGGTTCCGGCCTTTTTAGCTGTAACTTTACCATTGGAATTCACGACAGCCACAGAGGGTTTACTGGATTTCCATGTTATTTTCTTTTTCGTTCCCTGTACCTTCAAATTTACAGACGTTTTCGGACAGACAACCTTTTTTGTAATATTCAGCTTCACAGACGCCGCAGCGTTTACCGTATCCGGCCTTATTGACGAAAAACTGAACGTCAGACAGGTCATAAGCAGCAGAAACAACAGCGATTGAAACAGAGATTTTTTGTCAGAATGATCCTGACTCATAGTTTTTGCCCCCTTCCTTTAAATGGATATACAAGAATTTTATACAAAAAAAATCATAGCATTTCTCTATTTTAGTGTCAACATAATTCTTTTCCATAAAATAGTGCAGAAAATGATGCAAATTTTATTCATATCTTCTCCCGCTTACAAAAATATAGTCTTATACCCCTGACGATATATTTCTCTTCTTGTAATAAATATATGCCCCGAAACACAGAACAATCTGCAAAACAGTGGAGCAGGGTATGGCAAGTCCGATCAGAAAAATAGAACCGTTTCCGATTTTCTGCATGAGAAAAGCCACCGGTATTCTTACAAGAAAAGCCCCGCATATCCCCTGAATCATAACAAACGTCGTTTTCCCGATTCCATTATAATATCCTGTAAAGCAAAACAGAAAACAGGTCAGAAGACAATCGATGGCATACGCTTTCAGATAACTCCACGCATCCGTTATCGTCTCAGAATTGCCGGAGAAAATTCCGGCAAGCAGGTCGCCGTGGAAGAATGTCAGAAGAAACATGGCCGTGCCGAAAACTGCAGAAATCGCAATACTTATCTTGAGTGATTTCACTGCTCTGTCCCTGAATCCCGCCCCGTAATTCTGGGCGACAAACGCTGACATGGACTGCATAAATGCCCCGGGTACCAGCATAATAAATGCACAAACCTTTTCCGCAACACCAACACCCGCCGAAGCGGATACGCCAATACGGTTGACAATCGCAAGCATTACAAGAAACGATATTCCTACCAGAAAATCCTGCAGCGCCACCGGCAGACCAACACGAACGATGGAAACGGCATTTCCTCTTTCTATTCTGAGATGCGAACGCCGAAACGTAAATGGAAATTTCGTACGGCGGATGATAAAAAGCGAAATCACAACGCTGATCAGCTGTGCAAGGATCGTAGCCAAAGCAGCTCCCGAAGCGCCCAGATGAAATACCGACACAAACAGAAGATCACCGATAATATTAAACAGACAGGCAATTCCCACAGCAATCAGAGGAGTTCTGGAATCCCCAAATCCCCTGAAAATGCTTCCGAGAAGATTATAAGCGGTAATAATTAAAAAACCGGCGCCGCATATTCTGGTATAACTCACCGTCAGGTCAAAGGCTTCCGCCGGAGCCTGCATAAGACCCGCAAGAAATCCCGCTCCGATCATGCTGACCGCCGTAAATACAACGCCTGTCGCCGCAAAAATAACAAGTCCTGTCCCGATCGTCTGAGCAGCATCATCAAAACGCTTCTGTCCGATTTTCTGCCCGACGACTATCGTGATCCCCATGGAAAAGCTGACGATCAGGTTCGTAAGGGTAGCCATGATCTGAGAACCTGTAGAAACGGCAGAGACATCGATATTCGAAGCGAACTGACCGACTACAAGCAGATCCACCGCACCGTACATGGCCTGCAGAAACATGGCAAAAAGCACAGGCAGCATAAATTTCAGCAGCTTTGGTAAAATTGAACCATTTGTAAAATCATTATTCATAAGAACCTCCCAAAAAGAAAAAAGCCGGATAAAACAGCAGATATCTCAATCTGCAGTCTTATCCGGCATCACATTTCCATCGAATGTCCTGCCCTCCGACCAGCGTTCACACTATATCATTTTATCACGGCTGTGTCAAGATATGAAATCGGAACATTGAGTTTTTCAGCCTTTTCCGTTATTTTTCTATCAAAAATATCAGAAATGGAGCTGTCCCTGAAGCCAGATCGTCCCTTTAAATCTTCTTCCGGCTTTCGGTTCTCCCAGAAGATCCTGCTTATTTATGCAGATATCAAACTGCATATCGTTGCTCTCCACTGTCATCTGATAGATTTCTTCTCCCGTAAGAATGTTCCGGAAGGACAGAACCTCCAGAATTTCTCCCAAGACGCTGTACTTATCGCATTCAATCCCATAAGGCATAAAATACGTATCCACGATAGAAAAAATATCTTCATTGACAATTCTCTGAGAGATCATGGAGTACGTATCCATCTCCTCGATGGTAAGGCTCTCCATAGCTTCCTCATCACCGTCTCTGGCAGCCGCAATGAGATTGCTTCTGTTCTTCGTAATCTCCTGCTCCACCTTCACATCTTCCGTATCCTTCTGAACCGGAAAAAGAATCTTTCCGTCCAGAGCAAGACCGGAAAGGGTAAGAGGCTGATCTTCAAATAAATCTTTTCCTTTATAGCTTTCCAGCAAATATTCCCCTGCGTTTTGAAGATAGAAGATCAGAGTAATTCCAATCCTCAGATCATCACAGGCTCCTGCAAAGGATTCTTTGTCCGCATGGCGTTCAATAGTCACTTTCTCCTGAGTAGTAATTCCTGTGCCGCGGAAAAAGGGAAAATAATATTCCACGTGAAACTTATTTTCCTCGTCGTATTCTCCGCAGACGGTAATTCCGCAGTCACATCCGTAATTTTTGGAATATTCCACAAAAATACCGTCTTCATGATTTTCCACCGGAATCATTTCATCATAGTTTTTTATAACATCCTGAATAATCTCTTTTATTTCAGAACGTTTTGAGACCTTGGAAAAACCAACAGCCCTTAAATAGCTGTGCATAAGAACACCTCCCTGAAAAAGCGGAGAGATCTATTTATTCCCCGACTTTTTCTCAATTTTCTTCATGCCTCCCATGTATGGCTGCAGAGTTTCCGGTATATTTACGGAACCGTCAGCATTCAGATTATTTTCCAAAAATGCGATCAGCATTCTGGGCGGTGCAACCACTGTATTATTTAATGTATGCGCCAGATATTTTCTTCCATTCTCTCCGTTTACCCGGATTTTCAGACGGCGTGCCTGAGCGTCGCCCAAATTGGAGCAGCTTCCCACCTCAAAATATTTCTTCTGTCTGGGAGACCATGCTTCCACATCCACAGATTTCACTTTCAGATCCGCCAGATCCCCGGAACAGCATTCCAGAGTACGAACCGGAATATCCAGGGAACGGAACAGGTCCACCGTATTCTGCCAGAGCTTATCAAACCACATGGGGCTGTCCTCCGGCCTGCACACCACGATCATCTCCTGCTTTTCAAACTGATGTATTCTGTAAACACCCCGCTCCTCCAGTCCGTGAGCTCCTTTTTCCTTACGGAAGCAGGGAGAATAGCTGGTAAGTGTCTGAGGAAGACTCTCTTCCGGTATAATCTGATCAATAAATTTCCCGATCATGGAATGTTCACTTGTTCCGATCAGGTAAAGGTCCTCTCCCTCGATCTTATACATCATGGCGTCCATTTCCGCGAAGCTCATAACTCCTGTCACCACATTGCTGCGGATCATAAAGGGCGGAACACAGTAGGTAAACCCTCTGTTAATCATAAAATCTCTGGCATAGGAGATCACAGCGGAATGCAGTCTGGCAATATCCCCCATCAAATAATAAAATCCGTTTCCTGCAACTCTTCTGGCGCTGTCCAGATCGATTCCGCAGAAGCTTTCCATAATATCCGTATGATATGGAATTTCAAAATCCGGTACTACAGGTTCTCCGAATCTCTCCACCTCCACGTTTTCGCTGTCATCTTTTCCGATAGGAACAGAGGGATCGATAATGTTCGGAATTACCATCATAATCTTCAGAAGCTCTTCCTCCACGTCCTTTTCTCTGGCGGAAAGCTCCTCGATTCTGCTTCCGGAAGCAGCCACTTTCTTCTTAACTTCCTCCGCTTCTTCCCGTTTTCCCTGACCCATAAGAGCGCCGATCTGTTTGGAAATCTTATTTCTTTCTGCTCTTAAAGCCTCCACTTCCTGCTTGATTGCTCTGTTCTCCTTATCCAGTTCAAGCACTTTATCCACAAGTTCAAGCTTTTGTTCCTGAAATTTGTTACGGATATTCTGTTTTACAATTTCCGGGTTTTCTCTTACAAATTTAATGTCAAGCATTTCTATTTCCTCCTGAAATGATACTTCATTCTAAACTGACTTTATTATTTATTATTTCTTGATTTTTCTGTTTCAAATCATTTTTCTTCCATATCCACTTCCCCAAATCCAAAATTCACTGCTTTTCGAAGGGCTTCCACCTCCTCCTGGCTGAGCATCACATAGGATTCTCCCTTCACAATTTCTTTTAAATATAAAAAGCAGTTATCTCTGCTGTGAACAGCATTCAGAATCAGTCCGTTATTGTTTTTGTCCAAAAGAGCAAGGGCAAAACTCAGCTTCCCACCCACATCATCGAAGGCGTCATATTTTTCAATGCCATATTTGCTGAAGATCACTTCGAAATTTTTTCTGATATAATTGATGGAGTGTTCGTGTTCCTCCTTTGCCTCATAAAGCCTGTCAATCTGATTAAATTTCCTGACAAAAGATTTTTCCAGCGACTGCGCGTCGCTGCCCTTCATAAAAATCTTATATTTGTGTTCCAGCCGATTCAGACTCATATTACCGCTGATCACCATGATTGTCAAAATAATGCACAAAATCAGCATTATAAAAATCACAATTCCCGGGTCGATTCCCAGAAAATCAAATAACCCGCTCATACTATACTCCCTTTATCTGATTGATTCAAACAGGTCGATGATTCTTTCCAGTTCTTCCTTTGAATAATATTCGATTTCTATTTTCCCCTTATCGTTCTTCTTTCTGTGAATGAACACACGAGTTCCCATAATTCCCTTCATTTTTTCTTCAAGGCTCTCGTAAATGGCGTCCTCCGCAGTATTTTTTACGGTCTCTTTCTTTTTAGGCGGATCCGTGATATTTTTTACCAGCTTCTCTGTCTCCCTGACACTGAGCTTATTGTCAAAAATCTTCATTGCGACACTGACCTGGACTTCCGGATCAGAAATGCTCAAAAGAGCTCTCGCATGACCGGCAGACAGCATTTCATCTATCAGCATCTGCTGTACTCTTTCGTCCAGCTTCAAAAGTCTCACGGAGTTCGTCACGGCCGTTCTGCTCCTGGCGACCCGCTCTGCGATTTCATCCTGTTTCAGGTGAAATTCTTCCATCAGACGTTTATAGGCCATAGCTTCTTCGACTGGGTTCAGATCTTCTCTCTGAATATTTTCTATAAGAGATATTTCCACAATCTCCTGATCATTAAATTCTTTTATTAAGACCGGAACCTCCTTCAATCCTGCCATTTTTGCAGCTCTCCACCGCCGTTCTCCGGCAATGATTTCATAGTAATCCTTCTTATCGGACACAAGAAGAGGCTGCAATATTCCGTACTGTTTAATGGACTCGGAAAGTTCCAGCAGTGCATCTTCATCAAACTGTTTTCTGGGCTGGGAGCGGTTTGGTTCTATCTTTGATAATTTCACCATAACTTCCGGTGATTGAAGCTGATCTTTTATCTCCTGTTTCCCATCGATGTTTTTCCCAGTAAGATAACTGGAGGTTTCCTGAACCACTGATTTGTCCGGAAACAGCGCATCCAGTCCACGTCCAAGACCTGATTTTTTTACAGCCATTATTCTTCCTCCCTGTTAATCACTTCCTCAGCCAGAAGCCGATAGCTCTCTGCTCCTGTAGATTTGGAATCATACATGGTTACCGGCTGTCCATAGCTGGGAGCTTCGGCCAGCCTTACGTTGCGCGGAATGATGGTTTTATAGATGTTCTGCTGTAAATGATCTTTTACATTTTCCACTACCTGCAGGGAAAGATTCGTTCTGGCGTCATACATGGTAAATACTACGCCTTCGATAAATAACCCATCGTTTAATCTTTCCTTCACCAGTTCAATGGTATGGATCAGCTGAGAAAGTCCTTCCAAAGCATAATATTCACATTGTATAGGTACGAGGACAGAGTTTGAAGCTGTCAAAGCATTGATTGTCAGCATACTCAGAGACGGCGGGCAATCCATAATAATAAAATCATATCTGCTGCGAATCTGATCAATGCTGTTTTTCAATATATACTCTTTATCTCTGATCCCAAGCAGTTCAATCTCTGCTCCGGATAAGTTGACATTGGATGGAACTAAGTCCACATTATCCACAACATTTTTTATGATCACATCGTCAATCTCAACTTCTCCCAGCAGGAGTTCATATAGTGTAATTTCTACAGCGTTCTTGTCAACTCCCAATCCGCTGGTGGTATTTCCCTGAGGATCAATATCTATTGTCAGAACTTTTTTTCCTTTTTCTGCAAGACATGCTGAAAGATTAATTGCTGTAGTAGACTTTCCAACGCCGCCCTTCTGATTCGCAACCGCAATGACTCTGCCCAAAGCTCATCCCTCCTTATCCCCGTAACATTTCAAAACTTTTTCGGACTTTCTATGTCTTCCTATTATAACACGTTTGGAATGGATGCGCTATATAATTGTTTCACGTGAAACATCAAAAAGCATAGAAAATTATACGTTATTCGACTTTAAATTTATGACTTTTAACTTTCGGAGATTTTTATACAGAAAAGAATTCCATTTAATTTACCTTTTCGAAGCACGAGATGGATATTCGTTCTAACTTGCTGTGTTCAGTATTAATTTTCACATTACAAGTGGCGGAGAATGTACCTCACCCAGTATGATTCAATTTCTTCTATACATATTTTTTTATAATGATCTTTTAGGAATGCTTTTACTACATAATTTTTTTTATTATCCATTATTTTAATCAAATAAAGAATATTTTAAATTAAATTTTATAAGTGATATTTTATTCTGGACAAGCAAAAATTATTGTAAAATCATATTAAATAGAGTATAATACAATAAATTCATTATTTACGAACAGCAATCAAATGAGATTATAGTTCATCTCTTATTCCAATCTGAAGATTAACATAGTAGAATTTATATTTATAATACACTCCAGTTAGAACGATTAGACAGTTATATTACCGGTAACATTTGATAACTAAAAAACAGTTATATTCAGGAGGTTTTATGAAGAATAATAAAAGGTTTATCACTCTGACGTCACTTTTCTCTGCATCAACTATTATCATTCATTTTACAAACAAAGTAATTTCTGCTTCTTCTGTCTTAAAAGATATATTGACTGTATCAAATAAAAACTTTTATAAATGGCGTTTCGGAAATATCTATTACACAAAAAAAGGCAAAGGAAATCCAATTCTGCTCATTCACGATTCACATCCAGGATCGTCTGGCTATGAATGGTGCCGCGTCGAAAAACAGCTTGCAAAAAATCATTCTGTGTATAATATTGAATTACTTGGCTTTGGCCGTTCAGAAAAACCTGGAATCACTTATACAAACTTTATTTTTGTACAGATGATAAATGACTTCATTAAAAATGTTATCAAGGAAAAAACAGATGTGATCGCATGTGGTTTTTCAGGTTCATTTGTCACGATGGCATGCCGGCAGGAAAAGAATTTATACAATAAAATTATTTTAATTAATCCTGCTAACTTGAAAAATCTTAAAAGGTCACCTTCAAGAAAAGATAAAATGTATAAAATGTTGTTGGAAATTCCTGTGTTTGGGACTCTTATTTATCATATAGCCGTCTCCCAGGAAAATATTCGGAACCAGTTTATTGAAAATTTGTATTTTAATCCGTTCCATCTTGATCAGGATATGCTTGATTCTTATTATGAAGCATCACATAGAGGCGGATACTACACAAAAAATGTCTATGCAAGTTATATTGGCCAATACATGAATATGAACATTTCATCTGCCTTAAAAGAGATTGATAACAGCATTTTCATCATCGAAGGTTCTGAAGAACCTAACAGCCAGTCGATTTTAGACTCCTATAAGGAACTAAATCCTGCAATTGAATCGGCAGTCATAGATAAAACAAAACATTTTCCACATATTGAGAAACCTGCATTGTTTGCAGAACAGGCTGAGTTATTCCTTCAGTAATTTTTTCGATACAAAATGTTTCACGTGAAACTTTTTAAAATACAAATGAATTTCTAAAATAAAGATTAAGAATAATTGAAAATGATTTCGTCAAAAAAGGACTGTCACACGAACCAAAAGTGCACAGTCCTTTTTTCCGTATTATATTTAAGAGCCGAACTTCAAAAAATCCAGTTCTCAATAAAAAAATGTAATGCCAGAAATTAGTCACTCAATACCAAACTTACTATTTTGAAAAAAATTCATATCACATTTTCTTACGGATATAAAATCCAACCTCTATCGGATGTTGAATTAATATAATATTAGATTATTATAAGACAGACGCTCATATTTAATCAAAAGAGGTGCAGACGGCCACCTTTAGCGGCAACTAGGGCCACGTGCGACGGCCAGCCCAAGACACATTCCCGGCCACTAACCGTTATGCCGCGAAAGGCTCTTTACATGAGTAGCACATGATAGGCTTTCTGCCTTGACAAATCCGCCTATGGCGTTTGTTTGCCGGCTTTGCCAGAACATCCATGTGCGATGGAAGCTCATGTCAAGAGCACCATGGAATAATGGTTAGCGGCTGACCGGATAATATAGCTTGCACTGGCTACCAATGTGGCACAGGTGGCCGTTTTGGATGGTGATCTGCAGAGGATACATTACGTCCCAAGGGATGGAAATGTACTCCTCTTTCGATTCAAGTATTTCTAAATATAAAATTTTCTGATTCAAGTATTCAAACACCGCAACGCGTTTGCTTTCTGCAAAACGAAAACAAGGTATTCGTCTTAACCTCTCCTCTATGCTCAGTTTTTGTTTTGACACTCAAATCTCATTACGCTTGATATTAGCCTATACATACCAAGGGGCGAGGAATTCCTGAACCTGCTATGATTCAAAAGTTCTATGAATAAACTTCCTGTTTCAAGCATGCAAACGCCACGAAGGGCGTTTGCATCTTATGAAGCAGGAGCGGATATTCGCCCCATCCGCACTACGCTCGATATATTTTTGTACATTCCAAAGTGCGGGGAATAATGTATCCTAACCAGCCTATATCGAGTAATTTCATCATAGACAGTTGACTATCATTATTTTCAAATGGTTACTCGAATTCCTATGATTCAAAGATTTTATCATATGCCTCCGTTAATTCTCTGAAAGTCATCTTATTAATTAAGTAAACCTTCTCTGTATTTAAGACGGCTGCATAAAAATTTGCATCATATTCATAGAATTCCAACTCAGACTTTTCACCATCAACATTCTCATAATCGACAATCATTTCTGCCTGTTGATCAGGTGAATACTCATCTGTAAGTCTGTCCTGCGCAACAAGATTATTCAGCTTGTTATAGAAAGTAATGAAATTTGTGGTATTTTCCAGTTCAGTGCCATCCAACTCATATTTTACAGTCGTTGTCGTATTTGACTCATTGGCATCCTCACCGGTTTCACTATCTGTACTATCGTCACTCTCTGTCTCAGTTGTTTCACGTGAAACATGTATGGAATGCTTTTCGTTATCCTTTTCCACATCCATATTTTCCAGCTGGCTAATAGACAAATAATTTACAGTAAGATCCCAGTAATCAGATAAGCCCTTATCTACAAGTCCTGTAATTGTACCAATAGACAACGTGTAAATCTCTTTACTGTCATCCAGTCTTACATAACGGTCGTCACCAGTAACATCGCCAATGTAAAGCGTGAATTTCTTATCAACCAGTCTTGTTTCAGGTTCTTCTTCTGTATCACTGTCTTCGGAATCGTTTTGCTCAGCATCATCTTGTTCAATATCATTTTCTTCCATGATGCCATCTTCACTATCACTTTCCGTAGTACTGTCTTCCTCAGTATCATCGTCTTCAATACTGTTTTCCATATCAACTTCTTCGCTGTCACTTTCCGCAGCATTGTCTTCCTCAGTATCATCATCTTCAATACTGTTTTCTATATCACCTTCTTCACTGTCACCTTCTTCACTGTCACTTTCCACAGCACCATCTTCTTCAACACCGTTTACTTCAGTATCCGTCAAAGCCTCACCGGAATCCTCACTGTCCCCGGATTCCTCCACCGTCTCCTCTTCCTGATATTCTACATTCAAAACAGCATACGGTGAATCGAACCCATATTTTGTATCATCCGTGCAGTTATAATCCACGAAACTGGCATAAGACAATGATCCGATAGAACCAGTCAGTGTAGAAATCTTGGAAGAATCCAGTTTTTCTCTATTCTCGCCATCCTCAGCGTACCAGAGATCGGTATCCGTATCTTTTACAAACTGATAGGAACCATCATCCTTATCCACGGATATCTTAGTAATGGAGTTGGAATCCACAGCAGGAAACTCTCCGGCCTTTGCATAGTCATACAGTGAATTCAGATACGGCTCCACAGAACCGGCGTCCACAACATATACCTTGTTTTTTTCATCATTCAGACTGATATAGTACTGACTTGTGGAATCGTTCTTCATTCCCACACGAATAACTGTTTCATTACCATCCGTTGTTGTTACAGTAACGGTATTCTGAGGGCTGTCAAGATCGTATTCATTGAGATTTTCTACATTGTCAAACACTCTGTCGGCATCGATCTGAGAAATAGAGGAAGCAGCCTCGGATAAAACATCCTGATCCACAGGGAACTCTCTCTCATCATCCTTATACCATGTGTCGTCTTCTTTTACAAAAGTGGTCTCATTTTTATCTACTATAAACTGCAAAGACTGAATCTCGTCTGCATTCACAGAAAATACTTCCTCTGTTGTCTCTTCCCCCTGCTCGGACTCCTTCTCTTCCTGATGTTTCACGTAATTTTGAACACCAAAATATGCTCCGCATAAAACTGCAAGTACGACGAGAGACAACACCAGCTTTACTGACTTATTCTTCATTATGCCTTTCTCCTCTTAAACCAGATTACAAAACCAGCCACCAGGAAAAATCCCGGAATCAGACCGATCGTACAGATTGACCAGAAGCTGGTATCATAAGCAGTCAATGTCAAATAGGAAACTTCCAGACTCTTGGAAGGAACAGAAATAGTCAACGCGTCCTCCGAACTGCACATCCAGTCCAGAGAAGACATGATCAGCTGCTCGTTACCTCCGGAAACCATCTGATTCACCTGACTGTCCATAAGGTTTGCAGTGGAAAAATAAATGATCTCAGTCTCATTTTCTCCCATAGTTTCCTTTATACTGACGCCAAGATCAAAAGGTCCGCTGATATCTCCATCTTCCTTCTCAATGACTCCGCTCTGGACATTCGTCTTGGAATATGCGCTTTCCGAAGTAGTCAGCAAACTGGTAATCGTAAGACTGTCCCTCACATTATCCAGCTTAGTAATACCCTGCGCATAAGGAGCCAGTATATAATATCCTGCAGAGACAACATCCGAAGTAGCATCCGAGCTTTTCACTTCGGGAACCAGATAATAAGGTATCTGCATCGCGTAATGCTGAGTATCATCCTCGAAGACAATACCCTCCTCCCGTTTTACTCCATAATTTTCCAGAATATTATCAAAATTTTTCATTTCCTCTCCGGTATAATCTGAAAAAATCATGGCTTTTCCGCCATTTTCCAGATATTCCAGAATGGCATCCTTTTCATCATCAGAAATGTCTGACGCAGGAGAAATGATCATCAGACAGTCTGTATCCTCCGGAACGCTTCCCTCTGTGAGAAGATTCAGAGATTTTATTTCTATATTAGCCTTTTCAATATCCTCCTGAACAGAAGAATCCAGTTTAACTTCTCCATGTCCCTCCAGTGTATAAAGAACAGGAAGATTTTCAGAAGTTACGTAAGCAATCGCACTGGTAATCTGACCCTCTCCGTCAAATCCGGTAGTATCATAGCTGTAAGTATTGTAATTAATCGTTCTCTCATACATACTGCTGTAATCTACCACTTTATTTCTGTCTTCACAGACAACAATCAAACTGTTGGAAGAAATATCATCACTGGTATAATCCGTAACAAATTTCGGATTTACCACCGGATCCTTCAATTCCACCTTCACATGTTTCGATGCATCTTCATACTTCTCCAACAGATTGGTGATCACCTCATCCTGACTGCCTTCCGGCGCAATCTGATAAATGGTGACGTCCTTGTCCAGCCCATCCAGAAACTCTTTTGTAGTGTCTCCTATACTGTACAGCTTTTCATCACTGATATCGATCTGCGTAAGGCTCGACGGCAGTTCATTTACAATCAAATTTATAACAATAATGATAACTATAAAAACAGCAGTGATAACCATACTGTAAGATCCGTTCTTCAGATATTTTTTATTGATCTCACGGATCGACACTTTATTATCACTTTTGTTATTATTTTTCTTTTCTTTCCCTTTTCCAAATTTCATATTTCGTCACCCCCTAGTTCCAGCGTCTCTTGGAAATAGACTGTATTGTAAGGAACAGACACACTGCAATCACCGAAAGGAAATATACGATGCCGGTAACATCCAAAATGCCATTTGTAAAACTGTCAAAATGCCCGCTGATATTAAAAATTTCCAGGAACTTCTGTATTCCTCCCTCGAAGAAACTGGAATTTATAACATAAATGATAATCAGAGCAACTTCCCCCACAATACATACAGCCGCTGAAATTATGATATTCTTTACCATAGTATAAAAGATCATGGAGAGAGCAAAAATCAGTAATCCGAATGCAATACAGGTGGACACGGATGTTTTTGAAAAAAATGAAGAAATACCGCTCATCATATAGAAAGCAAATAAAAATACAAAAGTTAAAACCGCAGCAATCACCTGGCTTTCCGTGATAGAAGAAAGAAACACTCCGATAGCCAGATTGGCACATCCCAAAAGGAAAAATCCCAGTACTGCAGTATAGGCAGTCTTAAAGGAAACTTCACCAAATTTGCTCATAATCAGCGGATAAGTGCAGGTAATGGCAATTGCAACTCCATATACCGTTACCAGAGCAAGATATTTGCCCAGAACAATCTCACCCACCGATACCGGAGATGTGAGAAGAAGCTGATCCGTCTTCTGTCTTCTCTCTTCCGCCAGAACGCGCATGGTAAGAAGGGGAACTCCGATCAGGAACGCAAAGGTCATAGAGCTGAGAGTATATTCAAATTTCGGATAAGCCGCCAAAAGCTGATAAGCTGTAAAATAAATTCCAGTCAGCACAAGCATAAAAAATATAAACAGATAACCAATCATGGAAGTCATATAGCTTTTTACTTCTCTTTTATAAATAGCCGTCATACTATCATTCCCCCTTTTCCCCATTCTCTGTATTCTCTGCATTCACCATATCTCTATCCTCTTCCTGAAAATCTCCGGAATCCTCCTCCGAAATTTCTGAAGCTGTTTCATTTACATCGTGAACCTCTGCAGAATCTGTCACATCCTGATTTTCCTGACCTGGAGCTTTCTCTTCATCTTTCTCAGCAGAATTCCCGTCTCCTTCCGTGAGCTCCAGGAATATCTCTTCAAGAGAAACCTTTTTGGACTGCATTTCCAGAATCGGGCACTGTACATAGGCCATGGAATAGAATATCTTTTCCCTGATATCCATATTTTCTTCTGTAGAAATCTTCACTCTCCATGTATTCTCTTCACTGCTCTCCTCCAGAGAAATGTCTTTAATACCTTCCACTTTATCCAAACCTTCCCTGATGACATTTTTTTCTCCCTTAATCAGCATGGAAAGGTTGTTCGATCCTTCCGCCAGCCTGCCCAGATTCTCCGGAGTATCGCTTGCCACAAGCTTTCCATGGGAAATAATCAGCACATAATCGCACACTGCGCTGACTTCTGACAAAATATGAGAACTGAGGATCACCGTATGCTTTTCTTTCAGATCTTTAATCAGAGACCGTATTTCTATGATCTGCTTGGGATCCAGACCTACCGTAGGCTCATCCAGAATGATCACTTCCGGATATCCCAGAACAGCCTGGGCCAGCCCCACTCTCTGCCGGTATCCTTTGGACAGATTCTTAATGAGACGGTTTTTCATGTCCGATATTTTTACCATATCCATAACTTCCTGAATCATGGACATTTTTTTACTCTTTGGGATTTTTTTAAGATCAGCCGCGAATTTCATGTACTCCAGAACTGTCATATCAAAATAGAGCGGCGGCTGCTCCGGAAGATATCCGATACATTTTTTGGCCTGCTCCGGCTCTTCCAGGATATCATGGCCGTCAATCACCACTTTTCCTTCCGTGGAAGCTATATAGCCGGTAATGATATTCATTGTGGTGGATTTTCCCGCCCCGTTGGGACCGAGAAATCCGTAAATTTTTCCTTTCTCTATTTTAAAAGAAAGGTGGTCTACAGCCGTATGATCGCCATACCGCTTTACCAGATTGGTTACTTCAATCATAAACTCTCCTCCTGTCTCCCTTCATACTATTCCCCGTAAAAAAGGTCCCATTTCAATATTCTATTATTCAATAGAAAAGGATACCTCCGGGACAAAAAAGATGGGGAACCCGGAGACATCCTCATAAAAGGCTTTAACCTTTTACATAATCAGTTTATGAAAGAAATGTGATAAAATATAGACTATTATGTGATGATTTTGTGAAATCTATAACGGAGTTTTCTGAGGAATTCCCGCCTTCCTGGGATATTTTCGGGGAGTTCTGCGAATCTTTTTTATCACTACCAGAGACCTCTCCATCTCAGAGCCGGGAAGCGTAAAATAAGACAAATTATCAATTTTACCCCCGAGAACCTTAACAGCATATTCCCCCGCCCTGACCTCCTCCTGCACCTTACCGGATTTATAGGAAATAAAGATTCCTCCCTCTTTTACATAGGGAAGACAATATTCGCTCAAAGTCGACAGATTGGAAACAGCCCGGGAAACACAGAGATCATAGGTTTCTCTGTAATCCTTATTTTGAGCAAAATCCTCCGCGCGTCCATGAATCGTCTGAATATTCGTCAGCTGAAGGCGGCTGCAGGTCTCATTCAGAAAATTGATTCTTTTATTGAGAGAGTCCAGAAGAGTCACCTTCAGGTGAGGGAACACAATTTTCAGAGGAATTCCGGGAAATCCCGCTCCGGTTCCCACATCCATCACCGTCTTTATATCCTCCGGATTCAGAACCTTCACACAGGTAAGACTGTCCAGAAAATGTTTTAACAGCACATCCTCAAATTCCGTGATAGCGGTAAGGTTCATAACCTGATTTTTTTCTATGAGAAATTCGTAATAAGATACAAACTGTTCCTTCTGCTTTTCGCTCAGCGAAATGCCCAGAGACGCCGCTCCCTGTTCCAATAAATCCAGACAATACAGCATATTCCGATCCTTTCCTGTATATTCAAGATGATTCTTATTTTCCATACTGCTCCAGATAAACCAAAAGAACAGAAATATCCGCCGGAGTAACTCCGGAAATTCTGGAAGCCTGTCCGATGGAAACCGGCCGGAACAGTTCCAGCTTCTGCCGCGCTTCAATACGAAGACTCCCCACTTTTTCATAATCCAGATTTTCCGGAATCCTTCTGGCCTCCAGCTTACGGAACTGCTCCACCTGCTTTTTCTGCCGGCGGATATATCCGTCATATTTGATATTAATGTTGACCTGCTCCTTCACATCCCAGGGAAGAACAGGGCGCCCAGGATCGGCCGGTTCCAGAATTTCATAGGACAGCTCCGGCCGGCGAATCAGCTCCGCCAGTGAAATTCCTGATTTCAAAGGAGTACTTCCGTATGTTTCCAGAAGCTCATCCAGTACCTGAGAGCTACCGATATTGGTATGCTCCACTCTCCGGATTTCCTTTTGAATCAGAGCTTCTTTTTCCAGAACCTTTCTGTAGGTTTCTTCATCCACCAGACCGACTTCATAACCCTTTTTTCTGAGGCGGAGATCCGCATTGTCCTGACGCAGCAGAAGCCTGTATTCCGCCCGGCTGGTCATCATTCTGTAAGGCTCTCTGTTCTCTTTCGTCACCAGATCATCGATCAGAACCCCGATGTATGCCTCTGAACGGTCAAGAACAAGCATATCCCTTCCCTTGACCCTCATGGCGGCATTGATACCGGCGATCAGACCCTGAGCAGCCGCTTCCTCGTAACCGGAGCTTCCGTTAAACTGTCCGGCGCTGAAAAGACCTTTGATCTTTTTAAACTCCAGCGTAGGATTCAGCTGTCTCGCATTGATACAGTCGTACTCGATCGCGTAGGCATTTTTTACGATTTTCGCATTTTCCAGTCCGGAAACGGAATGATACATCTCCTCCTGAACGTCCTCAGGAAGAGAGCTGGACATTCCCCCCACATACATTTCATTGGTATACAATCCTTCCGGCTCTATAAATACCTGATGCCGGTTTTTATCCGCAAAACGGACGACCTTATCCTCGATGGAAGGACAGTAACGTGGACCCGTTCCTTCGATGGCTCCGGAAAAAAGGGGCGAGCGATCCAGATTTTTCCGTATAATGTCGTGAGTGGTTTCATTGGTATAGGTAAGCCAGCAGGATTTCTGAGGAATCTGAACGGATTCCGGATCTGTGGAAAAGGAAAAAGGCACGACTCTCTCATCTCCGAACTGCTCCTCCATTTTGGTGTAATCAATGGTATTTCCCGCAATCCTGGCAGGCGTTCCCGTCTTAAACCGAAACATTTCAATCCCAAGCTCCTTCAGGGAATCTGTGAGATAATTGGCCGCCTGCAGTCCGTTAGGCCCCGTATACGTACTCACATCCCCGTAAATACAACGGGCTTTCAGATAAGTTCCTGTACAAAGCACCACAGCCCTGCAGTAATACACAGCGCCGGAGTGTGTTTTCACTCCCCGAATTTCCCCGTTTTCCACCAGAAGACCTGTCACCTCACCCTGTCTGATGGTGAGATTCTCCGTTTCCTCCAGAGTTTTCCTCATCGCGTTGCTGTAAGCCTGTTTGTCCGCCTGAGCTCTCAGAGAATGCACCGCCGGACCCTTGGAACGGTTCAGCATTTTTGACTGAAGAAAGGTCTTATCAATATTTTTTCCCATTTCTCCGCCCAGCGCATCCAGCTCACGCACCAGATGACCCTTGGAGCTGCCTCCGATATTGGGATTGCAGGGCATTAAAGCAATACTTTCCACACTTACAGTAAACATTACGGTGGATAAACCAAGCCTGGCTCCTGCCAGAGCGGCCTCGCATCCGGCATGTCCGGCTCCCACCACCACAAGATCACAGGTAACTGTCAGATTTTTCATAAATCCGTACGCCTCCGCTTCTGATCATTACATAACGAAACAAATTTATTTCCCCATGCAGAATCTGCTGAAAATTTCATTTACCAGATCCTCTCCCACCGCTTCGCCTAAGATTTTTCCAAGACTTTCATAGGCGCTCATGAGATCAATGGAATAGAAATCCTCCGGCATGCCGTCCTCAATGCTCCGCTTTACCAGCTTCAGGCTTTCGAAGGCCTGTGAAAGGGCCTCCTGATGTCTGGCGCTGGTGATATAAACCTCATCGTTAAAGGAGATATGTCCGGCAAAAAACATATCCCGGATCATTTCCTCCAGCTCGTCTATTCCGGTTTCCTCAAGAGCCGATATGGGAAGCACCGGTTTTTCCGTCACTCTTTTCAGTTCCTCCATATCCAGGCAGGGAGCAAGATCTGTTTTATTATAAAGAACAATCGTTTTTTTGTCACGGATCATGGATATAATTTCTTCATCGTTTTCATCCAGAGGGGAGGAGGAATCCGCCACATACAAAATCAGGTCCGCGTCCTTCGCAATATCCCTGGCTTTGCCTACGCCGATTTTTTCCACCACATCCTCCGTATTTCTGATTCCCGCCGTGTCGATCATCTGAAGCGTCAGTCCATGAAAATGAATATACTCCTCCAGAATATCCCTGGTGGTTCCTGCAATATCCGTGACAATCGCACGATTCTCCCCCAGCAGCACATTCAGCAGCGAAGATTTCCCTGCATTTGGTTTGCCCAGAATGACCGTACGGATGCCTTCACGGATCATCTTTCCATCGGAGGCCGTTTCCAGGAGCTTCTGTATTTTTTTCAAAAGGTTATCCACAATCTTCTGCAGTTCCTGAGGATAACCTTCCAGGCTGATATGTTCAGGATCATCCAGAGCAGATTCGATATAAGCGATCTGATACAGAATCTCGCCGCGGATATCCTGAATCGCTCTGTGAACGGAACCTTTCAGCTGATTCATGGAATTTTTCAGGGCAAACTCATTCTTCGACTGAATCACATCCATAACTGCTTCCGCCTGAGAAAGATCCAGCCTGCCGTTCAAAAAAGCCCTCTTTGTAAATTCTCCCGGTTCCGCGACAACGGCCCCGTTTTTCAGAACTGTTTCAAGAACCCGCTTCATAGCCAGTACGCCGCCGTGACAGTCGATCTCCACCGTATCTTCTCCCGTATAGGTTTTCGGGCTCTTCATGATCATGACCAGAACTTCATCGATACATTCTCCGCCGTCATAAATATAACCGTAATGAATGGTATGATCCGGCGCTTTTCGAATATCCTTCTTCCCTCCCTTTGAGCGGTATACCCTGGAGATCACTTCCATGGAATCCTTTCCGCTCATTCTTACGATTCCAATACCGGAAGGGCTCATAGCTGTGGAAATTGCCGCAATTGTTGAATCCATAAACTCCTCCCTGCCATGTTCAGACAACGATTCCGAATTCGTGTACCTCTCGGACAGATCCGGAATCAGATATATTTTATGAAACAAAAGATGTTATCCCAGAGAAAGACACGATGAACGTGTTATCCGCGCTTTCACCCTGGAATAACATCTTTTTTACCTATGCGTTATATCTTTTTAATTTTACCACCACATGACGATAGGGTTCTTCTCCCTCGCTGATGGTTTCCACAAACTTGTTGCTCTGAAGAGCGGAATGAATGATCCTTCTCTCATAAGGATTCATGGGCTCCAGCACCACTGCCTTTCTGGTCTTCTTTACCTTATAAGCGATCCCTCTGGCCAGATTTTCCAGAGTTTCCTTTCTGCGTCTTCTGTAATCCTCCGTATCCAGTTTTACACGGATATAATTGGACTTTCCTTTATTTACCACAAGACTGGTGAGATACTGAAGAGAATCCAGGGTCTGTCCTCTCTTGCCGATGAGGATTCCCATATCCTCTCCCTCAAAAGCCACCTCCAGGCAGCCGTCTGTGGAATTATATCTGGAAACGATTTCCACCTCTCCCAGGTCCATAGCGGCGAATACGTCTCTCAAAAATACCACGGCACTCTCTTCCACCTGTTTGATCACCTCAGGATCTGTGATGATTTCCACAGGCTTGGAAACCTTCACAGGCTTTTCCTTGGGCTGCTTGTCCTTTACAGGCTTCTCTTTCGGCTCTTTGGGAGCTTTTTCTTTCTCTTCCCTGATTTCTTTCGGTTCCTTCGGTTCTTTATCCGTTTTTTCCTTCGGAAGCTTCTCCCTGGGAGTTTTCTCTCTGGAATGCTTCTCCTTCGGAGGCTTCGGCTGTTTCTCCTTTAATTCTCTGGCTTCCTTAGGCTCCCTGGAAACCTTCATATCGCTGACTTCCTTCGGTTCCCCGGCCTCTTTATTTTCCCTTGGTTCCTTCGGCTCTTTCGGTTCCTTGGAAGGCTTCGGACCTTTAAATTCCTTTTTCTCTTTCTTTTCTCTGGGAACCTCCGGTTTCGGTTTCTCCGGCTTCTTTTCCTCCTTGATGGAATCCAGTTTTACATAATCCAAAATCTTCTCAAGCTCCACATCGTCAGAAACCGTCTCGACCTTTTTGCGGACTTTGATAATGGCCGGCTTGCTGCCGATTCCGAAAAATCCGGAGCTTCCTTCGGAAACTACCTGAATATCAAGCTGATCGCTGGACGTACCCAGTTCCATACATGCCTTCGTGATTGCTTCGTTTTTTGTCTTTGCAGAAAACTGAATATAATCCTCCATTGTAAAAAACCCCTCCGTTCCTTATTTCTTCCTGTTTCGTTCATCAAAATCTCTCACCATATTTGCTTTGGCTGTAATACTTCCTGGTCTTGCATTCGAGGCTTTCTGGTAGGATTCTTCCACTTTTTTCAGCTTGTCTTCGCTGCTGGTATTTTCATTTTTATTAATGTTTCTTACGCTCTGATGAGCCTGATTTGTAATCTTCTGAGGAGGAAGTCCCGCTTTTTCGCGTTTTTTCTCCATCTTTTTCAGATTCTCATTGACCAGATCATTAATATCCATCTTATTCAGATGACGATTAATGAGAACCTGCTGAACACTTCTCACAACCGCGCTGGAAATCCAGTAAATACCCAGACCTACAGGGAAAGTAAAACAGAATATGGCAGACATGATGGGCATTACCGTATTCATGGTTTTCATAGAATTGTTCATTGTATCATTGCTTCCGTCCGCCTGCGCGGGCTGGGGCATCAGCTTAATATTCAGCATCTGAGTGGCCCAGGACAGAATCGGAATCATAACGGCGGCAATTCCCAGAATAATGGCTCCGCCGCTGAAAGCTGCCTTGATATAGGTCATGGGCTGATCCGCAATATTCAGTCCCAGAAAATTCTGCATCTTGGAAATCTCCGACGCGGCGCCGTTGATCACGTCAGAAAATCCGGAAAACTGCTTCATGCCCGAAAGCTGATCCCACTGAGAGGGAGAAAGCGCATACAGAAAATCAATCACTGAATTTTTTGTAGCCTGATCGTTTTCCATAATCAGCCGTACCCGGGCCATACCGTTTTCCGTAATGAAATTCTGCAGAAGATCCGTATATCCGCTGACGCTTACGATTTTATCCACAGTCTGTGAAAAAAGAGTTTTCACGCTGGTCACGTAAGCGGGAATATTATAGATTACCTGCCACAGAGCAAGAAGCACCGGGAACTGTATGGCCAGCTGCACACAGCTTCCTGTGGGAGACACTCCGTATTTCTGATAAACAGCGGAGGTTTCCTCCTGCATCTTCTGCATGGAAACCTGATCTTTCTTTCCCTGATATTTCTTCTGAACCTTCTGAAGCTCCGGCTGCATGATCGTGCTCAACTTGGAAAATTTCTGCTGCTTGATCTGCAGAGGAGTCATGAACAAATAAATCAGAACACTGAAAATGATGATACAAAGACCCAGATTCTGAATACCGAACAATCCGTCCAGCACCACGTAGATTCCATTCATGATCCACCCCATCACAGAGGCGATCTGACCGATGATGGGCGTACTGTTCTTTGTAGCCAAAATCATATTCAAGCTCATTTCCAACAAACCTTTTTCCTCCTAGCTTCCTGAACTGACAGGAACTTACATACGTATTTTCCTCTCATACATTCCTGCTTACGGCACAGGGTCGTATCCGCCGCGGGAAAATGGATTGCACCGCAGGATTCTCCATACCGAGAGCAATCCTCCCCTGATGGCGCCGTATTTTTCAATTGCCTCCAGACCATACTGAGAACATGTGGGAATATAAGGACATTTCGTTCTCTTCATGGGTGATAAATAAATCTGATACAGTCGAATTATCTTAATGAGAATTTTCTTCACCATTGCTTTTTCCCCATAAAATATGATGCCTGCCGGCCAGATGAAGCAAAGCGCTCTCTATTTCCTGATAAGTCCTTCCCCTGGCGGACGCCCTGGCGATCACTACAATATCCAAACCACTGTGAAACTGAATTTCATGTAACCGATAACTCTCTCTGATCAGTCTGGTGATTCTGTGGCGTACCACACTGTTCCCTACTTTTTTGCTTACAGATATTCCCAGACGATTCCCTTCGCGCCGGTTCTCCAGCGCATACATCACCAGATACCGATTTGCCTGCGATGTTCCAACCTTATATACATTTTGAAAATCTTTATTCTTTTTTAAGGACTCAGAGTATCTCAAAGAATCCTCCTTCTTTTATTCCTGTCCAGGCAGAAATCAGATCATAGAAGAAAAGACCACAAAAATGCGGTCTTATGCTGATAAGCGCTTTCTTCCCTTTAATCTCCTTGCAGCTAATACCTTGCGTCCACCCTTCGTGCTCATGCGGGCTCTGAAGCCGTGAACCTTCGCTCTGGATCTTTTCTTTGGCTGAAATGTCATTTTCATGGGAAAGCCACCTCCTGTCTATCTTCAAGTTTTTATTTTCGCTTAGAACATCATTACAATTATATTCATAAAAATGCCATTCGTCAAGCAAAATTAGCAAAATTAACAAATGTGTAATATAGACAACCCTGTGGAAAACTGAAATCCGGTGGATAATTTTCAGGGTTTACGTAAGATTATCCACAAAATGTGGATAACTTGTGGATAACTCGTGGATTACCTGCCCGGATATCCACTTTTTTCCCCACAGTTCTGCACATTTCCCTTTAAAATACCGGTATCCGACCTGTTTCGACAGTGGATGAAGTTATACACACATCCGGTGGAAATCCGTTATCCACACCGAAGGTTTATGGAAACTATAAACCTTTCTTTATTTCTTTTAGATTAAAAACTAAAACAGGATTTACTTTATCTTTCTTTTGAAATGAAGGTCAAAATTTGAAATCTGAATGATTTTTCCATTGCGAAAACCCCTGATTTATTATAATATATATAAGGATATTTATGTCTTTTTGAGAACTACCAAGAAAATGGAAGCAGAAAACCAGGAGAGACTGACATGAACAAAGTAATGGAAAAATGGGACGAAATATTGAAGACCGTAAAAACAGAATACGACCTTTCCGAAGTTGCCTTCAATACCTGGCTGAAACCATTGAAAGTGTATGAAGTGGAAGGAAATGTGGTCACAATCCTCGTTCCCTCCGAACAGACCGTACTGATCAATGTCATCACAAAAAAATACAAGCTTCCTCTGCAGGTAACCATCGGTGAGATCACCGGCATGGATGACTGTGAGATCCGGTTCATCCTTCCGGAAAACATTCCCGAAAAAAAAATTGCTTCCTATAATAATAACGGAGAACATCCTCAGCAGGATCAGAGATTTGAGGAAGCCCGCCTGAATCCGAAATACACCTTTGACACCTTCATTGTGGGAAGCAACAACAAATTCGCTCAGGCTGCCGCTCTTGCCGTGGCCGAATCTCCAGGGGATACCTACAATCCCCTGTTTATTTACGGCGGCGCCGGACTGGGGAAAACTCACCTGATGCACTCCATCGCCCACTATATCATCGAGCACGACCAGAACAGCAAGGTTCTCTACGTCACCAGCGAAGAATTCACCAACGAGCTGATCGACGCCATCCGAAACGGAAACAACGCCACAATGTCCAAATTCCGTGATAAATACAGAAACATCGACGTGCTCCTGGTAGACGATATTCAGTTTATAATAGGAAAGGAATCCACCCAGGAAGAATTTTTCCACACCTTCAACAGTCTCCACAGCGCCAAAAAACAGATCATCATCTCCTCAGACAAGCCTCCCAAGGATATGGAAATCCTGGAGGAAAGATTTCGTTCCCGATTTGAGTGGGGTCTCATCGCGGATATCACCATTCCGGATTACGAAACGCGAATGGCCATCCTTCACAAAAAAGAAGAGCTGGAGGGATGTCATATCAGCGACGAAGTCATTCAGTACATAGCCACAAACATCAAATCCAACATCCGGGAACTGGAAGGCGCTTTCAACAAGGTCATGGCCAGCTCCAAGCTGGAACAGAAGGAAGTCGACATGGATCTCGCCCTCCACGCCCTGAAGGATATCGTCTCTCCCGACGAAAAGAAAATCATCACTCCGGAATACATCATCTCCGTGGTATCCGATTTCTTTAATGTGACTCCTTCCGACCTGGCAGGAAACAAACGCAACTCCAAGGTCGTAGTTCCCCGGCAGATTTCCATGTACCTGTGCAGAGAGCTCATCGACACTTCCCTGAAAGCCATAGGAAAACAGCTGGGGAACCGGGACCATACCACCGTCATGCACGGAATCGAAAAGATCGAAAACGAACTCCGCTACGACATGAACCTGGTAAAAACCGTCGATACCCTGAAAAAAAAGATCAACCCCCAGGGATAAGTACTTTATCCACATTTTGTGTGTAAAAATCCTTTTTCTGATGTGAATACATGTGTAAAACTCTTCAGGTCCTTTCTCCGCATAAAGTTTTACACACGCCTTTCACATACCGGAAAGAACCTTATACACGAAGTTATCCGTCCCTGAAACCCGCCTGAGACAGGCCTTCCGGAAGTTCTTCACATATTCACAGCCCCTACGGCGGCTACGGCGGATTTCTTTTTTAATTATTTTTATAGAAAACCATTTTTGCCAAGGAGGGAGTTATACACATCATGAAAATCGTTTGCTCCAAAAACAGTCTTCTGAAGAGCGTCAACATTTCCCTGAAGGCGGTGCCGTCCAAAACCACCATGCCCATACTGGAGTGCATTCTTGTGGACGCCACCACGAATCAGATCAAATTTACCACCAACGATATGGAACTGGGCATCGAAACCATCGTAGACGGACGAATTGAGGAAAAAGGAATCATTGCTCTGGACGCAAAGATTTTTTATGAAATCATCAGAAGACTCCCCGACAATGACGTCTCCATACGTACAGATGAAAATTACACCACATTCATTACCTGTGAAAAAGCGAAATTCAGTATTCCCGGAAAACCGGGAGAGGATTTTGCCTATCTTCCGGTGATCGACCGGGAGGAATCTCTCACCATGTCCCAATACACATTAAAAGAGATGATTCGTCAGACAATTTTCTCCATAGCGCTGAATGAGAACAATAAACTGATGACAGGCGAATTGTTTGAAATAAAAAATAATTGTCTGAGAATTGTATCTCTGGACGGTCACCGTATTTCCATCAGAAAAATGCCCCTGAAAAAGGATTACAGCGACCGAAAAATCGTGGTGCCCGGAAAAACTCTGAATGAGATCAGCAAGATTCTGTCCGGAGAGGTGGACGATCAGGTAAGTATCTTCTTCACAAAAAATCATATTCTTTTTGAATTCGACCAGACGATGGTGATATCCAGACTGATCGACGGAGAATATTTCCGCATCGACCAGATGCTCTCCAGTGATTATGAGACGAAAC
The DNA here is from genome assembly GCA_947626985.1 of uncultured Lachnospiraceae bacterium. Lineage (GTDB taxonomy): Bacteria > Bacillota > Clostridia > Lachnospirales > Lachnospiraceae > Blautia_A. The sequence goes on from CANQUG010000015.1 coordinate 28,865, forward strand.
TTACCATCAATAAAAGAGAATTTCAGGACTGCATCGACCGCGCCACACTTCTGGTGAGGGAGAATGATAAAAAGCCGATCGTGATTCAGATCACTGATGATAAAATGGAATTGAGAATCAATTCCTCCATGGGTTCCATGGATGAGGACATTGATATCGAGAAGGATGGAAAAGATATTCTCATAGGATTTAATCCCAAATTTCTCATCGACGCACTGAAGGTTATCGATGATGAGACGGTCACCATCTACCTTGTAAACCCGAAAGCGCCCTGCTTTATCAGGAATGAGGAGGAGAGCTACACGTATCTGATCCTTCCTGTAAATATCAATCAGAACCAGGGAAGATAGGAGAGACGAATATTGAAGATCACAATTAAGGACGATTTTATAAAGCTTGGACAGGCGCTGAAGCTGGCCGGAGTGGTGGAAGACGGAGTGGAAGCGAAATACGTCATTCAGGACGGGCTGGTGAAGGTAAACGGAGAAGTGGACGAGAGAAGGGGAAGAAAGGTTTACGCAGGCGATGTCATATCCTTTAAGGGAAAGGATATTCAGGTTGTCAGGTGACCTATGTATATTGAATCTGTTCAGTTAAAGGATTTCAGAAATTATGAAACTCTGGAATTGAATTTTGACCGGGAAACCAATATTCTGTACGGAGACAACGCCCAGGGAAAAACCAATGTTCTGGAAGCGGTATATCTCTGCGGTACCACGAAATCCCACAGAGGAAGCAAAGACCGGGAAATGATCCGTTTCGGCGAAGAGGAAGCCCATATCCGGATGAATGTGAATAAGGACGGAATTTCTTATAAGATCGACATGCACCTGAGAAAAAATAAAGGAAAAGGCGTGGCTGTCAACGGTCTGCCCATAAAAAAAGCCAGGGAACTGTTCGGAATCGTAAATCTGGTATTCTTTTCTCCGGAGGATCTGAATATTATAAAAAACGGTCCCGGAGAGAGAAGAAGATTTCTGGATATGGAGCTTTGTCAGCTGGATTCTCTGTATCTTGCGGAACTGGCGGCATATAATCAGGTCATCAATCAGAGAAACAGGCTGCTGAAGGATATTTCCATAAATCCCGGTCTTCAGGATACTCTGGACGTGTGGGACCTCCAGATGCTTCGTTACGGAAGAAGCATTATTAAAAAAAGAAAAAGCTTTATAGAGGAATTAAATTCCGTGATTAACGGGATTCACAGGAACCTTACGGGAGGACTGGAACATCTGGAAGTGATTTATGAGGCAAATTCCCCGGAAAATGATCTGGAGCAGGCCATACTTCGAAACAGAGAAAGAGACATCCGGATGAAAATGACCTCCACAGGCCCCCATCGGGACGATATCTGTCTTCTGGCGAACGGAATCGATATCAGAAAATACGGCTCACAGGGACAGCAGAGAACGGCCGCCCTTTCTCTGAAACTGTCGGAAATCCATCTGGTAAAAGAAAAGATCCGGGAGACGCCGGTACTTCTGCTGGACGACGTGCTGTCCGAGCTGGATGGAAATCGTCAGACGTATCTTCTGGACAGTATTCACAATATTCAGACTCTGATCACCTGTACAGGTCTGGATGATTTTGTGAATCACAGGTTCCGGATCAATAAACTGTTCAGGGTAGTAAAAGGAAATATCTCCGGAGACAGGTGAAAAAAGACTTTTTTTACGAAAAAAATAAGAAAACCACGAAAAATTTGTTTCGTGGCATAAAGTGTTTTGACAAGTATAAGTGCATATGTTAAACTGTTTTTAATCCTCAGTTTAAGGGAACGGCTGATTAGCGGCGCTTTGCCGTATGTATAGGGAAAGTTGGTGATTACGTTGGATAAGGAAGAATTCCGGGTAAAACTTGGTGAAATTAATAGTCTGGTAGAGAAGCAGGACTACAAGGGCGCCATGAGCGTAGTGGACAGTATTGACTGGCGCCGGGTAAAAAATGTCCGGACTCTGTGCGTGGTAGGTGAAATCTACGCTGCCAATAAACGTTACGAGGACAGTAAGGATATTTTTCTGCTGGCATACCACAGAGCTCCCATCGGTAAGAATATTCTTTATCGATTAATTGAAGTATCGCTGAAAATGGGAGATATTGACGAGGCGAAGGATTATTACGAGGAATATCTGGAGGTTGCTCCCAATGATAATACCCAGTATATTCTGAAATATAAAATATATAAGGCACAGGACGCGCCTGTGGAATCTCTGATCAGTATCTTGGAAGATTATAAAGAAAAAGAATTTACAGAGAGATGGTCTTATGAGCTTGCCAGACTGTACTTTACTTCCGGGGATCAGAAAAAGTTCCTGGATCTGTGCAGCGAAATGGTGCTCTGGTTCAGCGATGGAAAATATGTAGCCAGAGTTCTGGATTTAAAACGCCAGATCAGCCCCCTCACCAGTTCGGAAAAAGAGATTTACGATCAGCATTTTGATATCGGAATCGGAGAAACCGCCTCCAAAAACAGGAAGAGTTCCGCTTCTCCGGAGAAAAACAGGAAGAAATCCGCTTCCGTTTCCGAGGAGGATTCTCCTTCTATCGGAAGCGTAGCCATAGATGAAAAAGATATCAACAATGCGGAGAGTCTTCAGGAAAAGATATCCAAGGGTATCCGGGATATCCTGGGCGGAAAGAAAAAGGAAGCGGAAGAGGATTCTGAAGAAACGGAGCAGGAGGAAGCAGAAGATCAGAAGGAAATGATCAGGGACAGCTCTTCCGGGGAATCCGTGGATTTTGTTCCTGATCTGGAACCGGAAGGAATCAGATCAAAAGGCAATACCAGAGATCTGTCAGAAAAAATGAATATTCCTTCTCTGAAAATTCCGGAAAAAATGAAGACCATGCAGGATAAAACGGAACTGAAGCAGGTGGCTCCGGAGTTTGACGAGGAGGATCTGGAAAACCAGGCTGAGGAAGAGGTTTCTGAGGAGAAAGAGCCTGCGGAATTTAATCTGGAAGATACGATTTTGGCTGCCGCGACGGCTCAGGGAATTGAAATACCTGAAACCGTTGAAGAAGAAACGGAAGAGGAAGATCAGGAAGAAGAACCTGAAGAAGAATCTGAAGAAGAATCTGAGGAAAAAGCTGAAGAAGAATCTTTTGAGGAAGAATCTTTCGAGGAAAAATCTGAGGAGGAAGAAACACAGGACAGCCCACAGACTGATGAAAAACAGAAGAAATATGAAATTCCGTCTCTGGAGGAGGAGGAATTTCTTTCAGAGGAAATACTGAGAGAGGCGGAGGAGGAATTTTTGAACGGTCCTTCTTCTTCCAGAAAATCGCCGGCTCCCGCTTCGAAGAAAAAGGGAAGATCCGGTTCTGCCGACAGCGGAGCGGGCCGCAGACAGAAAAACAGAAAGAACGATCTGTACCAGCTGCAGGAGGAAATCGAAAAGGCTGCGGATGAGGAAGATGAGGAGGAAGGCTACTTCACAGGGAGAAGAGATTCCAGGAAGAATGCTTCCGCCGGAAGGGCTTCTGAAAGAGCAAGTATGTTCTCGGACGACGAAGAGGAATACGACGATGATATTTCTTCCGGAAGAGAGAAATATTTTCCGGATGATCAGGAGGATTTGTCAGAGGAGGAGGAACTGGAGAAATTTATTGAATCCAGGGATCCCAGAAGGATGAATCCGGAACTGCTGATACCCAGGGAGGAATCTCTTTCCGACGAAGAAATAAAGCTGTTCACTTATTTCGTAAAGGTTCCGGGAATGAAGGAGCAGCTGATCGATACTCTCTGCGACGTTCAGATGGCTGCGGCGGATAAGACCTCCAGGACCGGAAATATTGTGGTGATGGGAGGACGGGAAACAGGAAAGACCAGGCTGATCTCCAGTCTGATTCCCGCGATCTGCAGGGAGCTGAACATGGAAGCCTCCAAGGTGGCTTACGTGTTTGCGGACCAGATCAACGACAAGGATATCACGAAGATCGTGGACAAGCTTGCGGGAGGATTCCTGGTGATCGAGGACGCCAATCAGCTTTCTCCCCAGGCGGCGGAGCAGCTGAATAAAGCCATGGAATTCCGTACGGACGGTCTGACTGTGATCGTGGAGGATGAAAAGATCGGAATGAGAAAGTTTATGGCCAGGTATCCCAAGCTTGCCAGAAAATTCTCGTCCGTCATCAACATTCCTGTTTTTACCAATGACGAGCTTGTAAATTTTGCCAGAATTTATACGAAAGAGAACGGATACATCATCGATCAGATGGGTATGCTGGCCCTTTATAATCTGATCAGCGCCAATCAGAAAGAAGACGAGCCCATGAATATCGGTACCGTGAAAAATCTGATTGACAACGCTATCACGAAATCTCAGGGAGGTATCCGGAAATTACAGAGAAATATCTCCAAAAAACGGACGGATCAGGAAGGATTTGTAGTACTTTACGAAAAAGATTTTACATGAAAATAAAATATTAAAGAAGGATGATTGATTATGACCAGACCTTATCTCGGAAATCCGAAATATACTGTTGAGATTCTTAAGAAGTATCATTTTGTTTTCCAGAAAAGGTTTGGTCAAAATTTTTTGATCGATCCCCGCGTACTGGAAAGAATTATATTTGAGGCGGGAGTCACGAAGGATGATTTCGTTCTGGAGATCGGGCCGGGTATCGGCACCATGACTCAGTATCTGGCGGAAGCTGCCAGGGAGGTGGCGGCAGTGGAGGTGGATCCCGCTTTGATTCCCATTCTTGAAGATACCCTGAAGGAGTGGGATAACGTCACCATAATTCAGGGAGATATTTTAAAGACGGATATTTATTCTCTTGTGGAGGAAAAAAATCAGGGAAAGCCTGTAAAGATCGTGGCAAATCTGCCCTATTACATTACCACTCCTATTATCATGGGAATTTTTGAGAGCGATGTTCCTGTGGAATCCATTACCATAATGGTTCAGAGGGAAGTGGCCCAGAGGATGCAGGCAGGTCCCGGCACGAAGGATTACGGAGCTCTTTCTCTGGCCGTACAGTACTATTCTTCTCCGGAGATCGTGGCGAACGTTCCTCCCAACTGTTTTATACCTCGTCCGAATGTGGGCAGCGCCGTGATCCGGCTTCAGAAATTCCGGACGCCTCCTGTGAAGGTGAAGGACGAAAAGTTTATGTTTTCTCTGATCCGGGCTTCCTTTAATCAGAGAAGGAAGACTCTGGCCAACAGCATAAAAAATGCTCAGGAATTTTCCTTTACCAGGGAGGAGGTGGAGGAAGCTCTGAAAAAATGCGGGATTCCTGTAAATATCAGAGGAGAAGCACTGAATCTTAAACAATTTGCTGATTTATCTGATAAATTATATGACATGAGATAAATATTGCTATATATATTGTTCATATTGTTTTTGAGAGAATGAAAGAGTTTAGATATAAAATATTCTGAATAAATCAGACTGTTCTTTCTATGTTTTATATTATTTTTTCAAAATAAAAAGCATCCGGTGGCTAGGCGGATGCTTTTTATTTACTACTCAATTTATTTTTAAAAGGAAGGAGAGTCGATTACCCGTTGGTAATCAACATATGAAAAAGAAAATATAAAAATAATGTTGGCTGTATTATTTTTACAAGACAAAGTATAAGCAATAATTATGAGGATTTCGTGTTTAACTTATGAAAAATTAATGAACGAATGTCAAAAGATTTGTGAATAGCGGTTTGTCCATGACCTGGAAGGTGTTTGGATTTCAGAATTACAGCCGGTTTTTTTCTCATGATATAATGACGATGCGTGACGAAATCCGAAAATGGAGATATTTTATGGACGAATCAGAGCAGAGAAACAAAATGACAGATAACTTACAGGCATACAGGAGGAAATTGCATACTATGAGATTGAGATTAAAGAAGATTGGAATTATGATTGTATCGGGTATTTTGGCATGTTCTGCTCCGGCGGCGGTTTTTGGCGGTGAAATTGTGGAACAGGTTCAGGATGTGATTACGGAGGAAACCATAGACTCTCTTCTGGAGGATCCGGACAAGGCGGTGGATGTGATCCTGTACGTAAAAGAGTTTGTGGATCAGCAGGACATTACAGACGAGGATATCCGGAATGCCATTGATATGGCTGCGGAGCATTTTCAGATCAGTCTTTCCGATTCCGACAGAGAGACCATTCTGAAGATTGTGAAAAAATTCAAGGATATGGATGTGGACAGGGAAGAACTGAAAAAAGATGTGGAAAAAGTGTATAACGCCATGGATTTCTTCGGCGTCGACGCAGGCGATATCAAAAACCTGTTTGATAAAGCGACAGATTTTTTAAAAGATTTTTTTGGATAAGATCAGTTGACAATTATGCAAAATGTATAAGATTAACGAATTAAAGCGGTAAACTGAATGTGTGGAATCAATAAAAAAAGGATAAAAAAAATAAAAATATTGTGCAATTAGCTAAAAGTTTACTATTTGTTCATGATTTATTCATATTTGTTTGCTATTATAAATTCAGTTCGAAAGAACTTGGCTTAGACGCTGTAATGAGTTTCATTACACATAAATTTTTTCATAATAATTGCCCCGGTAAACCACTGCCGGGGCACTCCTCGTTTCTGAGGAGATTTTTTTATGCCCGAAATTGAGGACGCTTTGAGAAAAATAATTCCATTATGAGGATGCCTGTGATATAATAGGAACACTTAGCAGATACAGGAAACGTTCCGGCCCCGCGGCAGAGCCGCTGCCGGAAATGATTTATGAATGGAGAAGGAGAACATATCATGAGTGAAACTATGAAAGACTACGAAGCGGAACTGGAGGCTTCCTTCAAGAAGGTGGAGGAAGGAGATATTCTTACCGGCACGGTGATCAGCGTGGATGAAAAAGAGGTGGCGCTGGATCTGAGATACTATGCGGAGGGAATCATTCCCGCGGAAGCATACAGCAGAGAGCCCGGATTTAATCTGAAGGAAGAGGTTCATCCCGGAGATGAGGTTTCCGCCACAGTGGTAAAGACGGACGACGGCCACGGGAATATCCTTTTGTCCAGAGTGGAAGCTACGGATGTTCTTTCCTGGGAAAAATTAAAAGAGTATCAGGCGTCCGGAGAAGTTCTGGATGTGGTGGTAAAGGGCGTTGTAAATAAGGGCGTTGTGGCTTATGTGGAGGATATCAGAGGATTTATCCCCGCGTCCAAGCTCGCCCTGAATTATGTGGAGGATACGGAATCCTATCTGAATAAGCATGTTCAGGTACAGGTGATCGATGTAGATAAAGAGAAAAAGAAACTGGTTCTTTCCGCAAGGGAGGTTCTGAGAAAGAAAGCGCAGGAGGAGAGGAAAAACAGAATTTCCAATGTGCAGATCGGTCTTGTGACAGAAGGCGTGGTGGAAACGCTGCAGCCCTACGGAGCGTTCGTAAATCTTGGAAAGGGCCTTTCCGGTCTGGTTCATGTTTCTCAGATCAGTGAGAAAAGAGTGAAGGATCCGTCCGACGTACTTGCGGTGGGCGATAAGGTAAAAGTGAAGATCATCGCCGTAAAGGACGGAAAAATCAGCCTGAGTATGAAACAGGCTGCAGAGGCGGCGGCCGAGGAGATCGAGGAGGAGGAGACATTCACCCTTCCGGGCTCGAAGGAGGAGGCTACGACTTCTCTGAAATCCCTCTTTGCAAATATCAAACTTGATTAATTTCCGCGGAATAAAGTGTAAGGTATATGATCCGTCTCCAGAAGGACGGATCGTATACCTTCGATTCTGTCGGCGCTTTCTGAATCAGAAAGCTGTCCTCTGAAAAAATTTGGCAGGAAATTCCACAGGAGAATTATGTAAAGGATGGAATGGAAATGAAAACCCAGGAGAAAATATTTGTCATAGGGCATAAGAATCCGGACACGGATTCCATCTGTTCTGCCATCGCTTACTGTGATATAAAAAACCGCACTTCCCAGGACAAAAAATATATCGCCAAAAGGGCAGGGCAGCTGAATGAGGAGACGGAGTACGTTTTGAACCGTTTCGGCATTCAGCCTCCCGCCTATCTGGGCAATATCGGAACTCAGGTAAAGGATATGGACATCCGGATCAGTCCGGAGGCAGATCAGGATATGTCTCTGAAGAATGCATGGGATCTTATGAGGAAAAACAGCATCGTATCTCTTCCCATCCGCGATCAGGAGGGGGTTCTTCAGGGTCTGGTCACCATCGGAGACATTGCGCAGACCTATATGGACACCACCGACAATTATCTTTTGTCCAGAGCGAAGACGCAGTATAAGAGAATCGCGGAAACCATCAGCGGAACCGTGATCGAGGGAAATGATCAGGAGTATTTTACTAGGGGAAAGGTTCTGGTAGGTACGGCGAATCCTGAAATGCTTAAAAAGTATATTGAAGAAAACGATATGCTGATCATGGGCGACCGGGAGGAAGATCACCTCCAGGCCATCAGCGAGCATGTGAGCTGTATTATTGTGGGGATGAATATTCAGGTCTCGGAAAAAGTGAAGAATCTTGCCCGCGAAAATCATATTGTGATCATTGCCTCCCCTCTCGATACTTTTACCATAGCGAGGCTGATCAATCAGAGCATTCCTGTAAAGTATATCATGAAGAAGGATAATCTGATCACCTTCAGTACAGAAGATTATACGGACGATATTCAGGAAGTGATGGTGAAACACCGTCACCGGGCTTTTCCAGTCATCAATAAAAAGGGGAAATGCATCGGTACCATCTCCAGGCGGAATTTTCTGGACATGCATAAGAAAAAAGTAGTTCTTGTGGATCACAACGAAAAGAATCAGGCTGTGGATAACATTGAAAAAGCGGAGATTATGGAGATCATCGATCATCATAAGCTGGGTTCTCTGGAGACTATTCAGCCTGTTAATTTCCGCAATCAGCCCGTGGGATGTACGGGAACCATCATGTATCAGATGTACGGAGAGCAGAAGCTGGAGATTTCTCCGAAAATCGCGGGAATCCTCTGCGCCGCTATTATCTCCGACACGCTGATGTTCCGCTCTCCCACCTGTACTCTTCAGGATAAGATGGCTGCGGGGGCTCTGGCTCTCATTGCGGATATCAATATCGAAAAATTTGCCGGCGAGATGTTCCGGGCGGGAAGCAATCTCAGGGATAAGTCTCCTGAAGAAATTTTCTATCAGGATTACAAAAAATTCATCGCGGAGGGAGATATCTCCTTCGGCGTGGGACAGATCAGTTCCATGGATGCGGAGGAGTTGAAGCTGATCAAGGAAAAGCTGGTTCCCTTTATGGTCAGCGAATACGGACGGCACGGCGTTTCCAGGGTTTATTTTATGCTTACCAATATCATTGACCGCTCTACGGAGCTTCTCTATTATGGGGACGGAAGTGAGGAAATGGTCAGAACGGCCTTTCATAAGGAGCCCTCTGACGGTTCTTTCTTCCTGGAAGGAGTGGTTTCCAGGAAAAAACAGCTGATTCCGGGACTGATGGAGGCTGCCCAGGTGCTGGAAAATGATTATTCATAAAAGAAACCCGGAAGGTTTGGTTTGACGGACGAATGGTCTGTCTGACAAGGCTGTCCGGAAAACCTCAGGATAAAAAGGAAAGGATGATTCCGCTATGGCGAAGCAGACCTGGAAGCCCGGAAATATGCTGTATCCTCTTCCCGCGGTCATGGTCAGCGTTTCTGACGGAAAGGGCAGAGACAATATTCTCACAGTGGCGTGGGCGGGAACCGTATGTACCAATCCTCCCATGGTTTCCATTTCTGTGAGACCGGAGAGGTATTCGTATTCCATGATCCGTGAAACCGGAGAGTTTGTGATCAATCTTACTACGGAGAAGCTTGCTTATGCCGCGGATTACTGCGGCGTAAGATCCGGAAGAGATGTGGATAAGTTCGAAAAAATGAAGCTTACCCGGGAAAAGGCGGATTTTGTAAAGGCTCCCATGATCGGGGAATCTCCTGTTTCCATTGAATGCAGAGTGAAGGAAGTTCTGGAACTGGGTTCCCATCATATGTTTCTGGCGGAAGTTCTGGCTGTTCATGCGGAGGAAGCTTACATGGATGATAAAAACAAGTTTCATCTGAACCGGGCCAGACCTCTGGTTTACTCTCACGGGGAATATATGGGCCTTGGAAAATCCATAGGCACTTTTGGATACAGTGTGAAGAAGCGGCAGAAATCAACTTAAGATTGCAGGATCTGGCAATATGTGATAAAATTGCATCGTGCAGGAAAAATGCCATGAATGAAAAAAAGAATATTGTTTTGACAGGTATGCCCGGAGCGGGAAAAAGCACGCTGGGAGTTGTGCTTGCGAAGGTTCTGGGCTATGAATTCCTGGATACGGATCTTCTGATTCAGAAACAGGAAAAAAGACGGTTGTTTCAGATCATCGATGAGGAGGGAGCGGAAGGCTTTCAGGCTATCGAAAACAGAGTCAATGCTTCTGTAAATGCGGAACAGACGGTGATTGCGCCGGGAGGAAGCGTCGTCTACTGCGAGGAAGCCATGAAGCACTTAAAATCTATTGGAATTGTAGTCTATCTGAGACTGTCCCTGGAATCACTGTCGAAGCGTCTCGGAAATTTGAAGGGGCGGGGCGTTTTGCTGAAGGAAGGACAGACTCTGAAGGACCTGTACGAGGAGAGGGTTCCTCTGTACGAAAAGTATGCAGATATCACAGCCGATGTGGATCAGGGGGATCTTGAGGAGAGTCTGCAGACTGTACTGGATCTGCTGAAGTGAGTATGAAACCGCGGAGCAGTATTTACAAATGAAAAAACTGTGCTATAATATTTACTCGTACTATTATAGGCATATACAGGAATTGATATTTGCTTCAGCTTGCGGAGTAAAAATAATTATAGAGGTGTTTTATGGAACAGTATGTAATAAAAGGCGGAATTCCTCTTGTAGGCGAGGTGGAGATCGGCGGCGCCAAAAATGCGGCTCTTGCCATCCTGTCCGCAGCCATCATGACGGATGAAACCGTAATTATTGATAATCTGCCTGATGTAAGAGATATAAATGTTATGCTTGACGCCATCGCCGGGATCGGCGCAATGGTGGAGAGGGTCAATAAATCTACAGTAAAGATCAACGGTTCCACAATCAGCGATCTGAGCGTTGATTATGAATATATAAAAAAGATACGGGCGTCTTATTATTTACTGGGCGCTTTGCTTGGAAAGTATAAGCATGCGGAAGTTCCTCTTCCCGGAGGGTGCAATATAGGCAGCCGTCCCATCGATCAGCATCTGAAAGGATTTCGGGCCCTGGGCGCGTCTGTGAATATCATTCACGGCGCTATCGTAGCCAGAGCGGAAAATCTGAGAGGAAATCATATTTTCCTGGATGTGGTATCTGTAGGAGCTACCATCAATATTATGATGACGGCATCTCTTGCTCCGGGACGCACCATTATAGAAAATGCAGCCAGAGAGCCTCACGTGGTGGATGTGGCCAATTTCCTGAACAGTATGGGGGCCAATATCAAGGGCGCAGGCACGGACGTCATTCGTATTAAAGGTGTGGAGAGACTTCACCGCACAGAATATTCTATCATTCCGGATCAGATTGAAGCTGGAACTTTTTTATTTGCCGCCGCTGCTACAAGAGGGGACGTCACTGTAAAAAATGTGATTCCCAAGCATCTGGAAGCCACTACGGCCAAGCTGGAGGAAATCGGATGCGACGTGGAGGAATATGACGACGCTGTTCGTGTGCGGGCCGGGAGGAAGCTTCACAGAACTCACGTAAAAACCCTGCCCTATCCCGGATATCCCACAGATATGCAGCCTCAGATTGCGGTGACTCTTACGCTGGCTGAGGGAACGAGTATTGTTACGGAGAGTATTTTTGAAAATCGGTTCAAATATGCGGATGAACTTTCCAGAATGGGAGCCAGTATTAAAGTAGAAGGAAATTCGGCTATCATTGACGGTGTAAAAAAGCTTACAGGCGCCAGGGTGTGCGCTCCGGATCTTCGCGCGGGAGCTGCCCTTGTGATTGCCGGGCTGTCCGCAGAGGGCTTTACGATTATAGATGATATCATGTATATCCAGAGAGGCTATGAAAATTTTGAGGAGAAACTGAGAAGTCTCGGTGCGGAGATTGAGAAGGTTTCAAGTGAAAAGGAAATCCAGAAATTTAAGCTTCGTGTAGGATGAATGGATGATTGAAAAACAGTCCGGAAAATCCGGGCTGTTTTTTTAAGAGATAAAATTTACTGAAAAAATCAGAGCCTGAAAGAAAATATTATATTTTATTCAGAAATCTGTCACTTTAATTTTTAAGAAAGGAAAAATGTCTATGGAAAAACTGTTATTTACTTCTGAGTCTGTGACGGAAGGTCATCCGGATAAAATGTGCGACGCTATTTCCGACGCTATTCTGGATGCGCTTATGGAACAGGATCCCATGAGCCGCGTCGCCTGCGAGACAGCCGCTACCACTGGACTTGTTCTGGTTATGGGGGAAATCACCACCAACGCTTATGTGGATATTCAGAAAATTGTCCGTGATACCATCAGAGAGATCGGATATACCAGAGGAAAATACGGATTTGACGCGGACACCTGCGGCGTGATCACATCCATCGACGAACAGTCTGCGGATATTGCCATGGGTGTGGACAGGGCTCTGGAGGCCAGGATGGGGGAGGATGAGCTTGATTCCATCGGAGCCGGAGATCAGGGTATGATGTTCGGATATGCTTCTGACGAGACGGAGGAGTATATGCCCTACGCCATCAATATGGCGCATAAACTGTCGCGGCAGCTGGCGAAGGTCCGCAAGGACGGAACGCTGAAATATCTGAGACCGGACGGAAAAACGCAGGTGACTGTGGAATATGATGAGGAGAGAAAACCCTGCAGGATTGACGCGGTGGTGTGCTCTACGCAGCATGATCCGGAGGTGACTCAGGAACAGATTCACGGGGATATCAAAAAATATGTGCTGGACGCTGTGATTCCCGAGGATATGGTTGACGAAAACACCAAGTATTTTATTAATCCTACAGGGCGTTTCGTGATCGGAGGACCTCAGGGAGACAGCGGACTTACCGGGCGCAAGATCATCGTGGATACATACGGCGGCGCGGGGCGTCACGGAGGCGGAGCGTTTTCCGGAAAAGACTGCACGAAGGTGGACCGTTCCGCAGCTTACGCGGCGCGTTATGTGGCAAAAAATATCGTAGCCGCAGGTCTTGCGAAAAGGTGTGAGATTCAGCTTTCCTACGCGATCGGCGTGGCTCATCCCACATCCATCAATGTGGAAACCTTCGGGACAGGGAAGATTTCCAACAGTCAGCTTGTGGAAATCATCCGGAAGAATTTTGATCTTCGTCCTGCGGGAATTATCCGGACGCTGGATCTGAGACGGCCCATTTATAGACAGACGGCTGCCTACGGTCATTTTGGACGTACAGATGTGGATCTTCCCTGGGAGAGACTGGATAAAGCGGATATTCTGAAGGAAATGGCCGCAAAATATATGATCTGATTAAAATAGTATAAAAAAGCACAGCCTTTTTTGTTGTTGGCAGAATATAATAACAGCAGAAAGGACTGTGCTTTTTTCATGCTGCGAAAAATATGACAGATTCTTCTGTATGAGAAAAGTCATGGGGGAAATATTGTAATATTTTTAAAAATGTGGTTGACAAAGAGAACTAAAAGACCTATAATACCTATTAATCCGATAGGAAAACAAAGAAAAGAATACGGAATGAAAAAATGAAAGAATAGCAATGCATGGAAAAATGAGCTATAATTGAAAAAAATAATGACGTATGGAGGAAAGAAAGATGTCAAATATTTATAAAGGAACTCTGGGTCTGATCGGAAATACCCCCCTGGTGGAAGTGGTCAACGTGGAGAAGGAGCTGAAGCTGGAGGCGAATATTTACGCAAAGCTGGAGTATTTTAACCCGGCGGGAAGCGTGAAGGACAGAATTGCGAAGGCCATGATCGAGGACGCCGAGGAGAAGGGAATCCTGAAGGAAGGATCCGTGATCATCGAGCCTACATCGGGAAATACGGGAATCGGCCTGGCTTCCATAGCAGCGGCCAAGGGATATCGCCTGATTCTTACCATGCCGGAGACCATGAGCGTGGAGAGAAGAAATATTCTGAAGGCTTACGGCGCGGAGCTGGTACTGACGGACGGAACGAAGGGAATGTCCGGAGCTATCGCGAAGGCGGAGGAGCTTTCCAAAGAGATTCCCGGCAGCTTTATTGCCGGACAATTCGTGAATCCGGCTAATCCCGCGGCTCACAAAGCTACCACAGGACCGGAAATCTGGAAGGATACGGACGGACAGGTGGATATTTTTGTGGCAGGCGTAGGTACAGGCGGAACTCTCACCGGTACCGGAGAATATTTGAAATCGAAGAATCCGGATATTAAGGTGGTGGCCATGGAGCCGGCGTCTTCTCCTGTACTTTCCGAGGGAAGAAGCGGAGCGCATAAGATTCAGGGTATCGGCGCCGGATTTGTTCCGGAAGTGCTGAATACGAAGATTTATGATGAGATCATCACCATCGAAAATGAAGATGCTTTTGCTGCGGCGAAGTTTTTGGCGAAAAAAGAGGGATTTCTGGTGGGAATTTCTTCCGGAGCGGCTCTTCACGCGGCGATTATTCTGGCTAAGAGACCGGAGAACAAGGGGAAGAACATCGTGGTGATTCTTCCGGATTCCGGCGACAGATATTATTCCACGCCATTGTTCGGAGAATAAAAGATACAGCGGATGATAATATCCAATCATTTATTTTTATGGAAGCAATACTGTAAACTGTCTGACATTTCAAAAAAGTATTCAATAATTTGCAGTTAGAGGAATACTGCTGCAACTTATTTGATACTCCAATACGTTTTTATGAGGAGAATATTATGAGTGAAAAAATTACGAGAGCCAACAGAAAATTCAAATTTGAGACTCTGCAGCTTCATGTGGGTCAGGAGACGGCCGATCCGGTAACGGATGCGAGAGCGGTTCCCATTTATCAGACTTCCTCCTATGTTTTTCATAACAGCGATCATGCGGCAGCCCGTTTCGGGCTCTCCGACGCCGGAAATATTTACGGCCGTCTGACGAATCCCACGGAGGATATTTTTGAACAGAGGATCGCCGCGCTGGAGGGCGGCGTGGCGGCTCTGGCCGTGGCGTCCGGCGCGGCCGCCATTACCTATACCTTCGAGAATCTGGCGCAGAAGGGAGATCACATTGTCTCCGCCAAAAATATTTATGGCGGTACATACAATCTTCTGGCCCATACGCTGCCTCAGTACGGGATTGAGACCACGTTTGTTGATATTTTTGACGAGCAGGCGGTGAAAAACGCCGTTCAGGAAAATACAAAGGCAATTTTTATCGAAACTCTTGGAAATCCCAATTCTGATGTGGTGGATATTGAAGCTGTGGCGAAAATTGCCCATGAGAACAAAATTCCTCTTGTTGTGGATAATACCTTTGCCACTCCTTATCTGGTGCGTCCCATTGAATACGGCGCGGATATTGTGGTTCATTCCGCGACGAAGTTTATCGGCGGACATGGAACCACCATCGGCGGCGTAATCATTGACAGCGGCAAATTCGACTGGGAGGGATCCGGAAAATTCGCTTCTCTTACGGAACCGAATCCCAGCTATCACGGAATCAGCTTTACAAAGGCTGTGGGAGCGGCGGCGTTTGTGACGAAGATCCGCGCGATCCTTTTGAGAGATATGGGAGCGACCCTTTCCCCGTTCCACGCGTTTTTCTTCCTTCAGGGACTGGAAACCCTGTCTCTGAGAGTGGAGCGTCATGTGGAAAACGCGCTGAAGGTTGTGGAATATCTGAACAATCATCCTCAGGTGGAGACGGTTCATCATCCCTCTGTGACGGAAGATGAATCTCAGAAAAAGCTTTACGCGAAATATTTCCCCAATGGCGGCGGCTCTATTTTTACCTTTGAGATTAAGGGAGACGCCCGGAAGGCAATGGACTTTATCGATAATCTGGAACTGTTTTCTCTTCTGGCCAATGTGGCTGACGTGAAATCTCTGGTGATTCATCCTGCCACCACGACACACAGCCAGAGTACGGAGGAAGAGCTTCTGGATCAGGGAATTAAGCCGAACACTATCCGTCTGTCCATCGGTACGGAAAATATCGATGATATTATTCAGGATCTGGAGGAAGCCTTTAAGGCGGTTAAATAATTTTTTGTATCATTGTTGATGGAAAGCCTCTTTAAATTCCATAATTTTGGTTTTTAAAGAGGTTTTTCTTTGTCTTCCGGAATGTAAAATGCCGGGTTTATCTGCTGCTGTAATAAAATTATAAAAAAATTGATTACAGATGAGCGGATAGATGATAAAATGTTTATGGAATCTGACGAATGAATCACATATGTTTGGAAAGGAAAAAATTTAATGGATTTTGCGGATAAATTAATTAAAAACAGGGAACTTGAGAAGGAAGAATACGTAGAGCTTTTTGAAGATTATAAAAATCCGGAAACTGCAGAGAAGCTTTCCCGGGAGGCTGTGCGGATCAGGAAGGAATATTACGGGGATAAGATTTACATCCGGGGGCTGATCGAGTTTACCAATTACTGTAAGAACAACTGCTATTACTGCGGCATCCGCCGGGGGAATAAAAATGCCGCGAGATACAGACTGAGCCGCGATGAGATCATGGAGTGCTGCGACGAGGGGTATCGGCTGGGATTTCGGACCTTCGTGCTTCAGGGAGGGGAGGATCCTTATTATAACGATCAGCGCATGGCGGAGATCGTCAGCGGAATCAAGGGGAAATATCCGGACTGTGCCATTACTCTGTCCATAGGAGAAAAATCGAAGGAATCCTACAGGCTGTTCCGGGAAGCCGGCGCCGACAGGTATCTGCTCCGGCACGAGACGGCGAATGAAGAGCATTACCGCTCCCTTCATCCGGAGGAAATGAGCCTGAAGGTGCGGAAACAGTGTCTGTATGATCTGAAGGAACTGGGTTACCAGATCGGGGCCGGATTTATGGTAGGTTCTCCCGGACAGACGATGGAGCATCTGGCGGAGGATTTTCTGTTTCTGAAGGAGCTGAATCCTCATATGGTGGGAATCGGACCGTTTATTCCTCATCATGATACCAGATATAAGGATGAGCCGGGAGGAAGCGTGGAGCTGACGATCTTTCTTCTTTCTGTACTGAGAATCGTTCTTCCAAAAGTGCTGCTTCCGGCTACTACAGCTCTGGGAACTCTGGATCCCAGAGGGAGAGAAAAGGGATTCTGCGCCGGGGCGAATGTGGTGATGCCGAATCTGTCTCCTGTGAGCGTGAGGAAAAAATATGAGCTGTATGATAATAAGATCTGTACGGGAGACGAGGCGGCGGAATGTATGAACTGTCTGGACAGAAGGGCGAAAAGCGTGGGATACCGCATTGTCTGCGACAGGGGAGATTCTCTGGTGAAATAAAATGTAAACGGGACAGGAAAAATACGGCTGTCCTTTTTGAAGGTTGGAATAATCTTTTTTTTGGGGGACAAAAAGACTGGATGATAAAAGGATGGCTAATTTGAAAAAAATATTGATTATTGATGATGATGTTTATATAGGAAATATGCTGGAGGAAGCTCTTATAAATGAAGGGTATCAGGTTTTGCGTGCTTATTCCGGGACAGAGGCATTGTTGGTTTTATCCGGGGCAAAGCCGGATCTGGCGCTGCTGGATCTGATGCTGCCGGGTCTGAATGGAGAGGATATTCTTTCTGAAATGAAGGGAATTCCCGTGATTGTAGTGAGCGCCAAAGCGGATGTTGAGAATAAGGTGGACTTGCTGCTTGGGGGCGCGGTTGATTACGTGACGAAGCCTTTTCATATAAAAGAGCTTCTGGCCAGAATTTCCGTGCATCTCAGAAATGCGGAAAGTATGGGTATTTCTTCGGAACTGACATTCGGGGAGATTGTTCTTAATACAGACAGTCATGCTGTGAAAGCCGGCGGCAGGGACGTTAAGCTGACGAGGACGGAATATGCCATTTTGAAACTGCTTATGCAGAATCCTGCTCAGGTGGTGACGAAATCGCTGCTGCTGGACCGTATCAGCGAGGATACGCCGGACTGTACGGAGAACTCTCTGAAGATGCATGTGAGTAATTTGAGAAAAAAGCTGCGGGAGGCAGATAACAGGGATTACATTGAAGCGGTTTGGGGGATTGGCTTTAAAATGAGGGCGGAGTAAATCTTTACCGTTTCTTTATTCTTTTCTTTACCGTTTCCTTTACTGTTTGCAGATATGATACTGATAGAGCATTTCATTGACAGGAAAGCAGTCGTTGTGTGGCAGAGGGTATGGATCATTTGGTGATTTACGGAAAATGACTCATGGAGTGATTTATGGAGTGACTCATAAAATGGTTCATGGAATAATTTACGAAATGGCTGATGGATGATCAATGGAATGCCGGGTCAATATGCTGAACAGGGAGGTTATGATTTTATGAACTATGTTCTCAGAACCAGCGCTTTATGTAAGAAATATAAAAATTTTAAAGCGCTGAACGGATTGTCCATGAATGTTCCAAAAGGAGCGATCTACGGCTTTGTGGGAAAAAACGGCGCCGGCAAAACCACACTGATTCGTCTGATCTGCGGACTGCAGGAGCCTTCATCCGGGGAATACACGCTGTATGGGAGGAAGCACACAGATAAGGATATTGTGAAGTCCCGCAGAAGAATGGGGGCGGTTGTGGAAACCCCTTCGATTTACCTTGATATGACGGCCGAGGATAATTTAAAACAGCAGTATCGCATTCTGGGTCTTCCGTCTTATGACGGATTGAAGGATATTCTGAAACTGGTCCGGCTGGAAAATACGGGAAAGAAGAAGGCCAGAAACTTTTCTCTCGGTATGCGGCAGCGGCTGGGAATTGCCGTTGCACTGGCGGGAGATCCCGATTTTCTGGTTTTGGATGAGCCTGCCAACGGGCTGGATCCCCAGGGAATTATTGAGATGAGAGAGCTAATTTTAAGGCTCAATCGGGAACTTCAGATTACGGTTTTGATTTCCAGCCATATCCTTGACGAGCTTTCCCGTCTTGCGACGCATTATGGATTTATTGACAGCGGAAGAATTGTAAAAGAAATCAGCGCGGAGGAACTGGAGGCGGCCTGCCGCAAATGCGTTCGTCTGGAAGTGACGGACGTGCGGGTTCTTGCCCGGGTGCTGGACGAAATGGGGGTGGATTACGATATTCTTTCCGGAAGGACGGCGGATGTGTTTGCGAAGATGAATATTTCCAGACTGACGCTGGCTCTGATGAAGGAAAATTGTGACATAATTTCTGTACAGGAGCATGATGAAAGTCTGGAAAGCTATTATATCAGTCTGGTAGGAGGGAAAAGGAATGAGTAAACTGCTGTCTGCGAATTTTATGCGGCTGAAAAGGGATAAGATCTTTTATATCAGTCTGATTATGGTGTTTTTATGTTCTCTTCTCATCATTATCGAAGGTTCCTCTTCCTTTTCCGAAATGGATGCGAATGGGCTTGAACATTCGCTGGATGATTTCTTTTTTGAGATCATTCCCTATATGGGAGCGATTTATGCTGTCTTTATCTGTATGTTTCTGGGAACGGAATATTCGGACGGAACTATTCGCAATAAAATTGTAACCGGTCATACGCGGAGAGATATTTTTCTGGCAAATTATTTTTGCTGTCTGTCCGCCTGTCTGATGATTACGGCCGGATGGCTGCTCGGGTCTGTGCCGGGGATATTTTTGATAGGAATGTTTCAGATGAGCGCAGGAAAACTGCTGGCGTGTTTCGGGGTTGTTGTCGGATCTGCAATGGTGTATACTGCCATATTTACAGGACTGGGCATGTTAAGTACCAATAAGGCTGTTACGGTTGTTCTTGCTCTGGTTCTCTGGACGGGACTGGTTTTGTGCGGCAGCGGGATTATAGACAGGCTGAACTGTCCGGAGACGTTGGGAGGAATGGCATTTATCGATGGTGAATTTGTGAAGATTCCGGATGATCCGAATCCTTTGTATCTCAGCGGAACTCTGCGCACGGCGTGTGAATATATCAGGGATTCCCTTCCGAGCGCTCAGGCGATTCTGCTGAATAACAATGATGTTGACAATCCGCTGCGCCAGATTCTGCTGTCTCTTTTGGTTAATGGAGTATTCATAGCAGGCGGTGTCGGGATATATAAAAGGAAGGATTTAAAATAAGGAGTTTTTATGGAGACAGGGTTATGGGTGACTGTCGGCGTTCTGATTGTGGTAATCATTATGGTTTTCCTTGCGGTTATCGCTGCTTTGCTTATAAAAATTTATGTCATGAAAAAATCAGCGAGGGAAATAGAAGCAAAATAAGGAGTTTTTATGGAGACAGGGTTATGGGTGACTGTCGGCGTTCTGATTGTGGTAATCATTATGGTTTTCCTTGCGGTTATCGCTGCTTTGCTTATAAAAATTTATGTCATGAAAAAATCAGCGAGGGAAATAGAAGCTGCTTTTGCTGACAGACTCATAACCGATACGAATGTTATGATCGATATTTCCAGCAGGGACAGGGATCTGCGTCATCTGGCAAACAGTATGAATGTGCAGCTGCGCAGGTTTCGCGCGGAACGGCGGCGGTTTCAGCAGGGAGATCTGGAGCTGAAGGATGCGGTTACAAATATTTCTCATGATTTGCGGACGCCGCTTACCGCGATCTGCGGTTATCTGGAACTGCTGGAGCAGGAGGAAAAGTCGGAAGCTGTCGATCGGTATATCGGGATTATAAAAGAACGCACGGAGGTTCTGACACAGCTTTCTGAAGAACTTTTCCGGTATTCTGTGATTACTTCCACGAAAGACAGGATGAATAAAGAGCCGGTTGTGATTAATACGGTGCTGGAGGAGAGCATTGCGGCGTTTTATGGTCTTTTCACAGAACGGAAGATTGTGCCTGAGATAGAAATGCCCGGGAAGAAGGTGGTCAGAATGCTGGATCGTTCCGCTTTATCACGGGTGTTTTCCAATCTGATCAGCAATGTTGTGAAGTATGGCGGGGGCGATTTGAAGGTGGTTCTGTCGGAAGATGGGGAGATTATTTTTTCCAACAGGGCTTCCGGGCTGGATGAGGTGCAGGCAGGAAGGCTGTTTGATCGGTTTTATACGGTGGAGGCTGCCAGGAGGTCGACGGGGCTGGGACTGGCTATTTCGAAGACGCTTGTGGAAGAGATGGATGGGAGGATAACGGCAAAGTATGAGGGCGGCAGATTGAGTATTTGTATTTCTTTTTCGGATGTGGATTGTTGATTATAGTCATACGGATGCGGATGGTTGTACAGAATGTTAGTTGTTCGTACGGATGCAGGGAATGAAGATCGGGTATACGGACGCAGCCAAGACTGTGCTTCCTGTCTGTTGACGGCGCAACACTCCGCCGAACTAACCGCCAACTCCGGCTAAGGCGCTCAGGAAGAGCCTTCGCGCCTAAGTCTCCGTAAGCGGTGGATTTCGTCTCCGTTAAAACCGCGCCCAAACGGTCTGCCAGACAGGAAGCACAGTCTTGTCTGCTGTGTATCGAATGTTTGTGAGAATTTTCGCTTGTAGGATGTGATTGCTGGATTGTTTATGTGAATTATCCTGTTTTATAAAAATGAGAGGATAGAATGATTTGTATGGAAATAATGGAGATATAAAAGAAAAGTAATCTGAAAATGGGATGAAGGTCCTACTGGAATCGTGAATAATACTGTGATATAATGGGAGTCGAAAAATTATGCCGAATCTTTTATGTCGTGAGAGACGTATTGATTTGGAATACTGCGAAGAGAAGTATGTTTATATCACTGGAGAAGTTGTATGAAACTCAAGACACGGATTATAGTAGGATTTATTATGATCATTCTGGTGCCGCTGCTTTTGTTTTCGGCTACATTTTATGGACTGAGTCAGGCTCAGGCCAGACAGGAGAGCAGTGAGGAGAGCAGTCAGGATATCGTTTATGATATTTCCATCATGCAGTCGGTCAATGGACGGGCCAGAGTCAATATGATGGCCAGGGATCTTTTCTTTTCTATCTTTATTATTTTGATTTTTACCGCTATGGCGGTGGGACTGTGGATCTACCGGAGCATTGCCGCTCCTCTGGTGAAGCTGAAAAAGGCTACCCAGAATATCAAAGAGGGAAATCTGGATTTTGTTCTGGATGTGGAAGGGGACGATGAGTTTTCCGAGCTTTGTCAGGATTTTGAGGAAATGAGGAGGAGGCTGAAGGAATCGGCGGAGGAAAAGATTCTTCTGGATAAGGAAAATAAAGAGCTGATCAGCAATATTTCTCATGATCTGAAAACTCCTATTACGGCCGTAAAGGGTTACGTGGAAGGGATTATGGACGGAGTTGCGGATACTCCGGAAAAAATGGACCGGTATGTGAGGACCATTTATAATAAGACCAATGAAATGGATCATCTCATCAATGAGCTTACCTTCTATTCGAAAATCGATACCAATCGTATCCCCTATACTTTCAGTAAACTGAATGTGGAAGATTATTTCAGCGACTGTGCGGAGGAGGTCAGCCTGGAGCTGGAGACCAGAGGAATCGAACTGGTGTATGCCAATTATGTGGATAAGAATGTGCTTGTGATTGCGGATGGGGAGCAGATCAGGCGGGTGATCCATAATCTTATCAGCAATGCTATCAAGTACATGGATAAACCGAAGGGAATCATTCAGATCCGGGTGAAGGATGTGGGAGATTTTATTCAGGTGGAAGTGGAAGATAACGGGAAGGGAATCGGATCGAAGGATCTGGCCTATATTTTTGACCGCTTTTACCGCACGGATGTTTCCAGAAATTCCTCCAAGGGCGGAAGCGGGATCGGTCTTTCTATTGTGAAGAAAATTCTGGAGGATCACGGCGGAAAGGTCTGGGCTACCAGCCGGGAGGGCATCGGAACCATTATGTATTTTGTACTTAGAAAATATCAGGAGGTACCCGTAAAATGAGTAAGATATTGATTATCGAGGATGAGGAGTCCATTGCGGAGCTGGAGAAGGATTATCTGGAGCTTTCGGGATTTGAGGTGGAGATTGCCAACCGGGGAGATACAGGACTTTTAAAGGCGCTGAAAGAAAATTTTGACCTGATTATTCTGGATCTGATGCTTCCGGAGGTGGACGGATTTGAGATCTGCCGTATGGTGCGGGAGGAAAAAAATATTCCTATTATTATGGTTTCCGCGAAAAAGGAGGATATTGATAAGATCCGGGGACTTGGACTGGGAGCGGACGATTATATGACGAAACCTTTCAGTCCCAGCGAGCTGGTAGCCAGGGTAAAGGCTCACATGGAGCGGTATAATCGTCTGGTGGGAACCAACGTGGTGAAAAATAATATTGTGGAGATTCGGGGAATCAAGATTGATAAGACCGCAAGAAGAGTGTGGGTGAACGGGGAAGAAAAAACCTTTACCACGAAGGAATATGATCTGCTTACTTTTCTGGCGGAAAATCCCAACCGGGTATTTAAGAAGGAAGAATTGTTCCGGGAAATCTGGGATATGGAATCTGTGGGGGATATCGCCACAGTGACGGTACATATCAAGAAAATACGTGAGAAAATTGAATTTGACACGGCGAAGCCTCAGTATATTGAGACGATCTGGGGAGTCGGGTACCGGTTTAAGGTATAAGTGAACAGATAAAAGGGGAAAATCAGGGACAGAGTCTGAAAAGAGAGTCTGTCCTTTTTAATTTTGATTAAAATTATCTTACAATTCCTGTTGCATTTTCAGAACGGCTGAGTTATCCTGAGATGGAAATAAAATGAAGGAGAAAAATTGTTATGCTGGTACCTGTATTACTTTTTATTGTAGGTCTTCTCTGTCTTATCAAGGGAGGAGACTGGTTTGTCGACGGAGCTACCGGAATTGCCAGAAAATTTCATCTGCCGGAGCTGCTGATCGGAGCGACGGTGGTGTCTATCGGAACGACTTTGCCGGAAGTGATGGTTTCCACTACGTCTGCGCTGACCGGTCACGGCGAGATCGCGTATGGAAATGCTATTGGTTCCGTCATCTGCAATACGTCTCTGATTGCGGCCATCACCATCGCGGTGAAGCCTGGACTTGTGAATAAAAAGGCGCTGCGCACGCCTGTGGTGTTTTTCTTTCTGTCTGCTGTGTTTTATGCCGGAGTGGCTTATTTTTCCGGATATTTCAGCAGGCCGGTGGGAATTTTGCTGCTTGCTGTTTTTGTAATCTATATGATAATTACGGTTTTACAGATGAAAAATAACCCGGAAAACGTGGAAGAAGAGGAGGAGGAAGAAAAAGAGAGGTCTCTTTTGGCAAATGTGATCCTTCTGGTAATAGGCGCTGCGCTGATCGCTGTGGGGGCAAATCTCCTGGTGGATAATGGGACGCTGATTGCTCAGGCTCTGGGAGTGCCGGAATCTGTGATTGCGCTGACCTTTGTGGCGCTGGGAACTTCTCTGCCGGAGCTGGTAACGGCTGTTACTTCTCTTATAAAGGGTCACGGAGCATTGTCTCTGGGAAATGTGATTGGAGCCAATTTGTTTAATATTGTGCTGGTGAGCGGTGTTTCCGTGGCTCTGGCTCCCTTCGAGATTCCTCAGAATTCCGTGATCTGGGGACATAATGCTTCTCTGGTGCTGGAAATTCCGGTAATGTTTGCGGTAATGCTTCTTTTGACGGTTCCGGCTCTGATCAGAGGAAAGCTTTCCAGAGTGCAGGGGATTTCTCTGCTGGCGATTTATGCAGCATTCTGTGTGATTCAGTTTACCATGTAAGCTTCTGTATTGAGAAAGTCGGTCGGCAGAGAAAATAACGCGAAAATAAAGGGGAAAATATCAGAAAGAGGAATCAGCATGGGTGCTGAAAAAAAGGATATTACAGTGATTGGCAACGCCATTGTGGATGTGCTGGCAGGGCCTGTGAGCAGGGATGTCTTCCGGTTGGGATCTCATTCCGTGGAGAAAATCAAGCTTTCCTTTGGGGGAGACGCCCTGAATGAGGCAGTTCTGCTGTCCAGGTTCGGAAAACGGGTGGAATTGATTTCCAGGCTGGGAAAGGACGAAGCCGGACACAGGGTGCTGGGTTATATCAGGGAAAACGGGATATCTGCGGATTCTGTGATTGTGGAAGAGGGATTGGATACCTCTGTGAATATTGTTCTTGTGGATAAAAAAGGAGAACGGTATTTTCTTACGAATCCCAACGGAAGTCAGAGAAAGCTTGAGGAAGGCGATCTTATGCCGTATCTGGATTCTGCGGGAGATATTGTAAGCTTTGCCAGTATGTTTATTTCCACTTCTCTGGATATTCCTGCCATGACCCGTGTATTCCGGAGGATTAAAAGCAGACCGGGCCGTATTCTTGCAGTGGATGTGACGAAAACGAAGCACGGAGAACGGCTGAAGGATTTGAAAGAGCTGATGCCATATATCGATTATTTTTTTCCTAATGAGGAAGAGGCGGCATTGCTTACCGGAACAGATGATGCGTATGTGAATGGAGAATTGTTTGTAAAAGCCGGTGTGAAGTGTGCTGTGATTAAGCGCGGCAGGCAGGGCTGTCTGATTTGTACAGAGAAGGAAATGATTGAGGTTCCTGCTTTTCCGGTGGTTGACTGTGTGGATACTACAGGCGCCGGCGACAGCTTTGCGGCAGGTTTTCTTTGGGCATTGTCAGAAAATTATTCTCTGGCTGACTGCGGAAGATTCGGCTGCGCCGTTTCTTCCTGTTCCGTGGAATGTGTAGGCGCGGTGGATGGAATTTTATCCATCGAGGAGCCTATGAGGCGTTTTTCCGTTATGTAGTAAAAATGATATGATGCCAGAGTTAAAAGGTCATGTGTTTCGTTCTTGCACGAAAAGGCATAATTTTAGGACCCGTAAAATACCGAAAAGCAGTCATTTGTCGGACAACTTATAATATAAGATCCTGAAAGAAGTCTCTGAAACTGCTTCTGAGATTCTTTCGGGATCTTTTTATATTTTTTTCTGAAAAATTCCGGTGTCCATAAATGCACCGTAAAAATATGTCATGAACGTGTTCAATGTGCAATACCTCACGCAGAATAAATGTTATTCTTACACTGCAAATCAAAGAACAGGACATGATGAATATCGTACGAAACATTCATCTGTCGTATTTTTTGAAAATATGTCAGCAGCCGGTACAGCTGTGGAAAGTGAGGAAATTATGTCATTGAAATCAAAACAGAAAACTTCCCTGATAACGGATATGACGGAAGGAACTCCTATTCGACTGATTATGGCTTTTGCAGTTCCTCTCCTGATCGGAAATATTTTTCAGCAGGTATACAGCCTTGCGGATACCATGATCGCAGGTCACTATCTGGGATCGGACGCCATTGCGGCCATTGGAGCAACCAGCGTTCTTTATTCTCTGCTGATGAATATTGCGTGGGGTTTGAATAATGGGTACTGTATCGTGCTTTCCAGGATTTTTGGTTCCGGGGACAGAAACAAATTTAAAAAAGGCGTAGCTGCAATGATGGAACTGAATACAGGAATTGCTCTGGTGCTGACTGTACTTTCCGTCTGTTTTCTGAAACCGATGATGAGACTTCTCCGGACGCCTGCGGATATCTTTGACCAGTCTTATCTTTATATTGTTATCATTCTTGCGGGTCTTGTGACTACTGTGGCATACAATGCCTGCGCCGGTTATCTGCGGGCTATGGGCAACAGCAGAATTCCGCTGTATTTTCTGATTTTGTCCAGTCTGTTAAATCTGGGACTGGATACAGTATTTATTGTAGTTCTGGGCATGGGAATCGCCGGAACGGCTCTTGCTACCGTGATCGCCCAGGCGGTGTCTGCGCTGCTCTGCGGATGGTATATCATGAAGTATTACAAAGAGTATCTTCCTTCTTTTTCCGAATTCAGGCTGGAAAGGGAAATAGTACAGGAAATGTTTTCCACCGGATTCTCCATGGCGATGATGCAGTCTGTGTTCTCTCTGGGCTCCGTGATTCTTCAGCGTTCCATCAACGAACTGGGAACAGTGATTATTACTGCCCATACTGCATCCAGACGGGTTTATGAGCTTTTGATGATTCCTATGAGTACTTTTTCCAACGCCAACAGTACTTTTGTCGGTCAGAATTACGGCGCAAAAAAGTACAGCCGTATTATTGAAGCCAATCGCAAAATGCTGGGTGTGGAATTTTTGTGGTCCATGTTTTCCATTGCGTTTTCATGGATTCTCGGAAGGCCTCTCATCATGTGGCTGACTGCCTCCGGGGATCAGCAGATCATTTCCAATGCTCTTTTGAATCTGCGGATGAGTACTGCCTGTTTCTTCCCGCTGGGAGCTCTGTTTGTTCTTCGTTATTCCATGCAGGCCATGGGGCATAAGGTACTTCCAGTGCTTTCCAGTGTGATAGAACTTCTGGTGAAGGTTTTTTCTGCGGCAGTTCTGGTTCCTGCTTTTGGTTATTTGGGCGTCGCCGTTACAGAGCCTGTGATCTGGTGTATCTGCGCAGTATTTCTGGGAGTGTTCTACGTAACCGCCGGACATCAGAAGCAGGGGAAAAAATCTGTGCAAGCTTCCGGAGTTCCGGTTTTGGTGGCACAATAATGCTATGATGTTGTTGTCATAAGATTTGAGTTTCCTGCTGGTTGATTTTTTGAATCATAGGATGGTACGTTCCTCGCCCCTTGGGGCATACAAATTATACTGAGGCAGCGAGATTGGGGAAAACACTTTTGTGGCTTGCACCAGGGAAGTTTATTTCAATATAATGGGGCTGTGGATAAATGCTGATGCGGCGTAATATATGGAGAATTGAAGGATGATTCATTCATATATTGCGTGCCGTGCGATTATCCACAGCCCCTTTTCAAGCTATATTAACTGTAATTTGGGGTAAAACTTAGGTTATAGTATGGAACGGAGAAAAAGGTGGCTTTTCGGCCAGCTATTTTTTTCTAAAAATTCAGGGAGGTATGAAACCCGGCTGGTTCTCATACCTCCCTGTCTCAGGATTGTTTATTTCCCAACAGCCCCTTTTCGGGCTGTCATGGTTTTTTATCTGGATACTGTCACCGGAAACGATACGTTTCCGATCCACACATATGCTCTGTTTTCTGTTCCCGGCATTGTGCTGAACTGACGTCTTCCGTTTTCAAGCTTTTCCATTTTCTCAATCCTTCTCTGAATTTTTTCTGCAAAAGATATCATATGATCCTCACTTTCTGCCGTTCTCCGGCGCTTGAATTTTTTGTTCAGGTTTTATTTTGTATTTCCTGTTTGTGATGATAGAATATCATGTTTCTTCTTTGCGGTATTGCATAATTGTATCTTTTATAGCAGAAAAGAGTTGATTTTTTTGCATGGCTTGCTTATAATATGCAGTATCTTTCGTCGTTACAGAGGGCGCCGTGCAAAATTTTCCTTTTGGTGTGTGACATCCTGTGCTGCGTCAACGAAGGCTTATCAGAGGGAAAAGGGTCAGGCTCCTTGCTGTGAGGAGAAAGAAAGAAAAAAGACAGTGGTTCGAAAAGGCCATTGTCTTTTTGCTGTGGAGGTTTTTAAGATGATGGAGTACACGGGCAGGTATCAGTCTCCTCTGGGGGGAATTACTTTGGCCAGCGATGGAAAAGCGCTGACGGGACTCTGGTTCGACGGGCAGAAGTATTACGGAGACACGTTATCCGAAGAGCGGGAGGAAAGGGAGCTGCTGGTGTTTGAGGAAGCAGGGCGCTGGCTGGATTGTTATTTCAGCGGAAATATACCGGATTTTATGCCCGCTCTGTCTCCGAAAGGCTCCGGCTTCCGTCAGACGGTATGGAATATTCTGAAGGAAATACCCTACGGTCAGACTACTACTTACGGAGAGATCGCGAAGAAAAT
This sequence comes from uncultured Lachnospiraceae bacterium, assembly GCA_947626985.1. Taxonomy (GTDB): domain Bacteria; phylum Bacillota; class Clostridia; order Lachnospirales; family Lachnospiraceae; genus Blautia_A. The sequence continues at coordinate 57,709 of CANQUG010000015.1, forward strand.
TGCGGAACAAAAAGGATTAAAATCCATGTCAGCCCAGGCAGTGGGAGGAGCTGTAGGACATAATCCCATCTCGATCATAATACCCTGTCACAGGGTTTTGGGCAGTGACGGAAGCCTTACCGGATATGCGGGAGGCATAGAGAAAAAAATAAAACTGCTGACTATTGAAAAAATA
>CANQUG010000016.1 GCA_947626985.1 uncultured Lachnospiraceae bacterium
ATCCTGGCTCATGAGGAGGGAACGCCGGTGATGCGGCCCATGGTGTTTGATTTTGCCCGGGATCCGGGCGTATGGTACCTGGATATGCAGTATATGCTGGGAGACGGGCTTCTCGTGGCGCCGGTGTTCCGTGAGGACGGAAGAGCGGACTATTATCTGCCGCGCGGAACGTGGACCCATCTTCTGTCCGGGGAGGTGCGCGAAGGCGGAAGCTGGATGGAGGATAGTTATGATTATTTCTCTCTTCCTCTTTATGTGAGAGAAAACACGCTGTTTGCATGGGGCGGCAGAGACGACAGGCCGGATTATGATTATGAAGATGGACTGTCGCTGCGCCTGTATCAGCTGCAGGATGGGGAGAAGGCGGTGTGCCGGATTCCTGATACGGAGGGAACTATTATAAATGTGATCACTGCGGAGCGGGAGGGAGCGGAGATACGGTTCTCTCTGTCCTGTGAAGCCGGGGAGGAGATTCCGGTGGAGATTTTTATAGGCAGACAGGTGAAGAAGGAGGTCATCCCGGCCGGTCAGAAAATCTGGAGCTGCAGAGAAGTGTGCTGACGGGAATACGGAAATGTAAAAGAGAAGCGCCGGCGGACTGCTTCCTGAAATGAGACAGTAAAAGAGAAACGCCGGCGGATTGTTTCTTGAAATTGGTGGATTGCTTTCCGAAATTGTAAAATATAATGGTCTGTAAAAAGAGGGTGCGGGTATATTGCGTCATGTCAGCAATTACCGGCACCCTCTCAGTTTTATTTCATTTCGTATCCGTTCGTTATACTGAACCTCTTCTTATACGATATCCGATCCGAAGGGAAGGGGCTCAGGTGAGGAGCTCATCTTTGCTATCGTTTCTTCATTTTATATGATATCCGATTCGAAGGGAAGGAGCTCAGGTGAGGAGCTCATCTTTGCTATCGTTTCTTCATTTTATATGATATCCGATTCGAAGGGAAGGAGCTCAGGTGAGGAGCTCATCTTTGCCATCATCCCTTCGATTTACACGATATCCGATCCGAAGGGAGACGGCTCAGGTGAGGAACTCATCTTTGCCATCATTCCTTCGTTTTATATGATTTCCGATCCGAAGGGAAGCAGCGCCAGCTGAGCCAGCTTAAAATGCTGCAGGCCGAAGGGGATTCCGATAATGGTGCAGCAAAGGGCGACGCCCAGCAGTACGTGTTCGATCGCCATGGGCAGTCCTGTAATCACCAGCCACAGAATGTTCATCAGCAGAGAACCGGCGCCTCCTCCGTAGTGCACTTCCTTTCCGAAGGGGAAAAAGCTCAGGGACGCAAATTTAAAACACTGCATTCCCACAGGAATTCCCACCACCGTGATGCACCAGAGACAGCCTGCCAGCGTCCAGCTCAGACCTGCCACCCATCCGCCGAATATGAACCATAAAAGATTTCCCAGACATCCCATAACAGTTTACCTCCGTCCTCTATTTGTTTGTGTGATTCGCCTGCCAGAAGCTTTTGTCTCTTCAGCAGGCTGATTTTTCGGCTGCAGAAAACTTTTTGCTCAGCGATCCTGTTTTATATTTTTTCCGCACAGGATTGCAATACATGATTTCATCAGAGATACCCCCGCAGACTTCCCAGTATGTTTTCTACCTGTCTGATGGCATCCTCCACCTTGCCGCGGGCGTCGCTGATCTTCCTCTGAACCAGAAAATCGGCAATGAATCCGTCAAAAAAGAAATCCGCAAATGTGAGGAACCCGTCGATTTCAATCCGCATATCCGGAATGTGGACGTCCCTCAGTTCCCTCCGGAACGTTTCCAGATCCTGTCGGGCCTGTTCCGCCAGGGAGGACGCGCTGCTCACCGCGGAGTGTTTGATAAGACCGGTGATGCTTCCGCCGCCCAGCATATCGAAGATTCCCCAGTTCCTGGCCTGATCCAGCTTTTTCTCCGCCAGGTAAAGGGTGCTCAGTGCTCTCTCGCCTGCAGCGATGGCTTCTCTCAGTTCCTTTCTTTCCAGTTCGTTGTTTCCCATAATTTTTTCCATCCTTTCTTTTTCTTTTCTGATTTTACCTCTTTTTTACAACTGTTCTGTAACATCTTCTGTACAAAGGAGCCGCAGTATTCTTTTTCCCATCCCGGAGATACCCCGCGAAACTCTGTGCTGCTGTACAAAATATAAACTTTGTACGAAAAAAAGACTTATACCATGACCTTAGTCACAATATAAGTCTTGCTTTTTCACTTGATACGGGTATTCTTTACCGATTGACGATTTCAAGCCCGTCTTTCGACGTTTCGCTACTCCCTTGTATTGAATTGATAAAATATTAACATTTTTTTCGCTGCCTGTCAAGAGCAATTTGTACTGTGGGAAAGTCTGATTATGTGATATAATGGGAAGTGATAAAACGATAAAAACGTGAGAGGGAGACAGCTATGATGAAAAACACAGAATATATTTTGGGCGATATGGCGTTGTATTATCTCCAGGATGAGAAGGGGAGAACGGGGCTGATGATCTGCCCCGCAGATCTTCCCCTTCCGGAAAAAACGGAAAAGAAGGCGGCCATGGATCCGCTGGTGCAGATCAAGGTGCTGGGGGACATGTATCCGGGCGGTTATGCCTCCGGAAATACCATGCGCAGAAGCGAGAGCGCCATGGGACTGGTGATGAAGGAACAGTCTCTGGAAGAATCGGAAAACGGCCGGTGCGTGAGAACCGTGCTGGAGGATCAGAGAGGCTGCCGGGTGGTTCACAGAGCTTCCTGGGAGGAGGGCGATCACTTTGTGCGCATCTTCTGTACCTGTGAAAACAGGGGGAAGGACGTCCTTACCCTGGAAATGCTGTCCAGCTTTTCTCTTACGGGAATTTCTCCTTATCTTCCGGGAGACTGCAGCGGAGAGATGGCGGTGCATCGTCTTCAGTCCCGCTGGAGCCAGGAGGGACGTCTGCTGTCCCAGACCCTGGAGGAGCTGCAGCTGGAACCCTCCTGGGGAATGGGAGCGGCGCGGTCTGAGCGGTTCGGTCAGGTGGGCTCCATGCCGGTGAATCATTATTTCCCCTTTGTGGCCCTTGAGGACAGGAAGAATCATGTGTTTTTCGGGGCGCAGCTGGCCCATTGCGCGTCCTGGCAGATGGAGGTTTACCGTATAGATGAAAATATAGCCGTCAGCGGCGGACTGGCGGACCGGGAATTCGGCCACTGGATGAAGCATCTGGCTCCCGGAGAAACGTTTTCCACGCCTGCAGCCATCGTTTCCGCCGCCCGTACAGAGTCGGTGGATGAATTTTGCCAGCGGCTGACAGAGGCCGGAGAGAAGGCTGTGAACGCGGCTCCGGAATCCGAGCAGGACCTTCCCATTATTTTTAACGAATACTGTACTACCTGGGGCTGTCCCTCTCATGAAAATATCACAGGGATTCTTAAGGCCATTCATGGCAGGGGATTTGGCTATTTTGTCATTGACTGCGGCTGGTACAAGGCCGACGGCGTTCCGTGGGATATCAGCATGGGAGATTATGTTCCGTCTGCGACGCTGTTTCCCGACGGCCTGGAAAAAACGGTGCAGGCCATCCATGATGAGGGGATGAAGGCCGGAATCTGGTTCGAGATCGAGAATGTGGGCCATGCCTCGGAGGCATTTCATAACACGGATCATCTGCTGAAACGGGACGGATTTCCCCTGACTACCACCGGCCGGAGATTCTGGGATATGCAGGATCCCTGGGTGAAGGAGTATTTAAGGGAGCGAGTCATCGGCACGCTGAAAAAATACGGTTTCGAGTATATGAAGGTGGATTACAATGATACCATCGGAATCGGCTGTGACGGGGCGGAGTCCCTGGGAGAAGGGCTTCGCCGGAATATGGAAGCCTCCATGGAATTTCTGGAGGAGGTGAAGCGGGAGGTGCCGGGAATAATCCTGGAAAACTGCGCGTCCGGCGGCCATCGTCTGGAGCCGGGCTTTATGGCGGCCGCTTCCATGGCGTCTTTTTCCGACGCTCATGAGTGTGTGGAAATTCCCATCATTGCCGCCAATCTTCACCGGGCGATTCTGCCCAGGCAGAGCCAGATCTGGGCGGTGATCCGGGAGACGGACAGCCTGAAGCGAATCGCCTACTCTGTGGCAAATACCTTCCTGGGGCGGATGTGCCTGTCCGGGGATGTGACCAATCTCAGCGGGGACCAGTGGGATGTGATCGACAGGGGAATGGCTTTTTACCGAAAGATCGTGCCCATTATCCGGAAGGGGAGGACGTATTATCTGAGTCCTCAGATCGAATGCATCCGGCATCCCAGAGGGTGGCAGGGGATTCTCCGCATCGGTTCGGAGGGAGACGCCTATGTTCTGATTCATACCTTTGCCCGGGAATTTCCGGAGGTACTGGAGCTGGAGCTTCCGGGAGGTCCCTACTGCATCGCGGACAGTTATTCCGATGAGAAGGCGGACGTCCGGATAGAAGGAGAAAAACTGTACTGCCGGCCCGGAGAGGACTGGAGAGCGGTGGCGGTGTATCTGAAAAAAGAACAGGCAGAGTGTGCAGACGATTAGAGGCTGCCAGAGAAGAAAACATGAATACATAACTCAAAGGCGGGCAGGTGAAAAGTGTGTGGACGATTAAAGTCTGTCAGAGAAGAAAAGCAGTCGGAATCTGGGTATGATGCTGCCGGAAATTTAAAGGAAGGGTGTGAGCTGATTTGGATATAACATTGTACTGCCGGGAAAAGGGGGAGGGAGCGCCGCTGATCCTTCTTCACGGAAACGGCGAGAGCGGAGAGTATTTTGAGCATCAGATTGATTATTTTTCCCAAAAGTATCATGTGATGGCTGTGGATACCAGGGGGCACGGAAAATCCCCCAGAGGACATGCTCCCTTTACCATCCGTCAGTTTGCGGAGGACCTGCATTCCTTTATGATCGGGAGGAGAATCAAAAAGGCCTGTATTCTGGGATTTTCCGATGGCGGAAACATTGCGCTGACCTTTGCCCTGAAGTGGCCGGGGATGGTGGAAAAGCTGATTTTGAACGGGGCGAATCTTTTTCCTTCCGGAGTGAAGCTGAGGGTGCAGATCCCCATTGTGCTGGGCTACGGCGCTGCCAGCCTCTTTGCCCGGAGGTCGTCAAAGGCGAGAAAGAATGCGGATTTTCTCAGGCTGATGGTGAAGGAGCCTCACATTTCTCCGGAGCAGCTGAAGGACCTGAAGGTTCCCACGCTGGTCATCGCCGGGACGAACGACATGATCCGGGAGAGTCATACGAAGCTGATTTATCGAAGTCTGCCGCAGGCGGAGCTGGCTTTTGTGGAGGGCGATCACTTTATCGCCGGCAAAATGCATGAGCGCTTTAACGCCAGGGTGGACGTGTTTTTGAGCGGGAAAAAAGATGCCTGAAGGGAGCGGTGTTTTTGCAGTAAAAAAGCGATGTTCCTGAGAAATGTGTTTGCAGAGAAGTCGCTGGCCATGATGAGGAAGCGGCTGCCTGCGCAATTATATTCTTAGAAATTATGTTTACAGAGAAGCGCTGGCTGCGTTCAGGAAGCGGCCGCCGTATAGTATGTTCCTGAGAATTATGTTTGCAATGAAGGACTTTGTCATATATAATCAGATTGTTGAGGATTACAGATAAAAATTTCCCGCAAGGAGGACGAATATGAAAAAGGTTACAGCAATTTTGATCGGCGCCGGATTGAGGGGAGCACGTACCTATTCCGCTTATGGTCTGGAGCATCCGGAGGAACTAAAGATCGTAGCGGTGGCGGAGCCGGATCCAGTAAGACGCGAAAATTTTGCAAAAGCCCACGGAATTCCCGAGGAACTGCAGTTTGACTCCTATGAGGAGCTGCTGGGGAAGGAAAAAATGGCGGACTGCGCGTTGGTCTGCACACAGGATACCATGCATTTTGCCCCGGCGGCCATGGCTCTGGAGAAAGGATATCATGTGCTGTGCGAGAAGCCCATGGCGACCACGGCCGGGGAAATTCTGGAGATGGGAAGACTGGCGGAGAAATACGGCCGGATTTTGTCCATCTGCCATGTACTCAGATATTCCCCCTTCTTCTCGAAGATCAAGAGCCTTCTGGAAGGAGGAAGCATAGGACGGCTGATCAGTATCGCCCACATAGAGCAGGTGGGGTTCTGGCATAACGCCCACAGCTTTGTAAGAGGAAACTGGAGAAATGCGGAGCTTTCCAGCCCCATGATTCTGGCAAAGAGCTGTCATGATATGGATATTCTACTGTGGCTGGCGGACAGCACCTGCGAGAGAGTCAGCTCCTTCGGAAGCCGGAGCTTTTTCCGGAAGGAGAACATGCCGGAGGGCGCGCCGGAGCGGTGCGTGGAAGGATGTCCGCACAGGGATACCTGCGAATTTTACGCTCCCAGATTTTACCTGGAGGATCCCAGAGGAAGAGACGGGTTTGTCTATGCCCTCACTGAGGATCCCAGCCCCGCGTCGGTTATGGAGGCGCTGAGAACAGGGCCTTACGGGCGCTGCGTATTCCGGTGCGACAATACGGTGGTGGATCATCAGGTGGTGAATCTGGAATTTGCCAATCAGGTGACGGCCTCCTTTACCATGTGCGCGTTTACGGATGTGTGTGCCAGGGAGATTCACCTGATGGGTACTCAGGGAGAAATCCGGGGAGATATGGAGAAGGGCGAGATCGAGGTGATCCATTTTCTGGATGGAACCAGGGAGAACATTACACTTCCCGCGCCCACGTCCGGGCATGGCGGAAGCGACAGCAGGATGATGAAGGATTTCGTGAAACTGATCGCCGCGGACGGGAAGATTACGGGAAAGACGCTGGCGTCCGTTTCCATGGAGAGCCATCTGATGGCCCTTGCGGCGGAGCAGTCCCGGGTTACAGGGAAAACTGTGGAGATGAAGGCGTTTAAAGAGGGAATTCGGGCTTGAGTTTTTGCCTGTAAAAAATAGTACTAAAAAAAGATATTGTAAAAATGATACTGTAACAAGTGATGCCGTAAAAATAATACTATAAAAATGTTTCATTGATTTTGAATGTTTTTGGGATTTGACCGTCAACGGTCTGATCTCCTTACCGGTATGTTTTCCGAAGCTTCCTGCTTAAACTTAAATATGCAGCGGCAGTAAAACGCAGCAAAGGTCCGTTGTATTAGTCTGCAGTTTTGAGACAGGAAGCTTCGGAAAACGGTGGGGACATTTTTATTCTGCATGAGTGATATAAACTAAGAGCTGGTAACCGGTTAAATCAAAAAATTTACACACTTAACCTGACAATGGTTAGCGTCGGGTGAAAACAAACCTGATTAGCCGGATCTTAATCCCGGACATTATCATAGAAAATCTGAATTTACGGACTTTCTTTTACCCACGTATAATTTGAGGTATAATATTTTGGATTGTTTAAGCGGGCGGCTTCTGATAAGTCTCATATCTTATCTGCGCCTGTTTGCCGTAATGGGCCAGCCCGATATGGTACACTTTTCCTTGCATCTGCGCATCGTAATTCTTTTCTCTGATCTGACGGACTGCATCCAGTGCCAGCGCTTCCAGACTTTGACTTTCCTTCTTTGTGTATTTGAATTCCAGAACCATGCTGGGAAATTCCGGCTTTCTGGCGTACAGCAGGATATCGCTTCTGCCCTGGCCGCTTTCCTCATTGCTTTTCACCTCATGGGAATTTCCGAGAAAGGCGCACATTCCCAGCATCATCATATGATAACTGTTCTCGCTTTTCAGGTCGTAGTAAGAGGGAAGCTCCAGCAATATCCGCTGGTATCTTTCTGAGAATTTTTCCAGATTTTCTGTCCGCAGATCATCCATCATCATGTTGATATCGCTTTCTTCCACCTGCAGATAAAAAGCTGTCAGTTCCTGGAATACTTTCCACACTTCCCGGTTGGGTACTCTCAGACGGTATTTTCCTTCTCCCGTTTTTTCCTGTACGGTTACCATTCCCGCATTGAGCAGCAGACCCCAGAGGGAAGCATCATTGGGCTTTTCATAGTAGGCCGTTGAAAGCTCGGCCCTGACCTCCAGAGTTCCCTTTTCGATCAGCTGCTTATACATGTCTGCAAAGGAGGCGCCTCTCTCCCCAAGCGCTTCTTTCAAAATGCTGTTTTCGCTCGTGTTCACCCAGTAAGGCTCCAGGGTTCTCCTTGCCGCGTAGCAGGAAACAGACCAGGGATTGTAAACCTCCGTATCTCCGAAGAGGTACCCGTCGTACATCTCCTTCACATCCTCGGTAAACGGGACGCCGCAATGCTCCAGGAGTCTCTGCACCTCCTCTTCTGTAAAACCGAAGCAGTCCTGATATTCCGAATCTGCCACTGTGCAGACGATCAGATTATTCAGTCCCGAAAAGATATTTTCTTTGGCCGTTCGCTGAATGCCTGTGAGCAGCGCTTTGCCCAGGGACGGATTTCCCTTCAGCAGGGAGCCCAGCAGTCCGGCCAGAATATCCCTGACTTCACCGTAATATCCCCGGGAATTGGCGGTGAGGAACGGGGTATCATATTCATCCAGAAACAAAAATACTTTTTTCCCGAAATATTCTTCCAGTGTCCGGCATAATTCTGCGGCTGCCCGGGTGATGCAGCTGCGTTTTTCCATGGAACAGCCTGGCTGAGACAGACATTCATAGTTGTAATTGAATGCTTCGGTCTGTTTTTCGGACAAAGTTCCGTCCTGGATACGCTTATAATATCTTCTGTACTCCGCTTCCAGCGCTTTTGCCAGCTGATCCGTCATTTCTTCCGGGGTGGACGGCTTCACGTTCAAAAAAGAAAGAAATACAACCGGGTACTGATTCATTTCCGACATTAATTCACTTCTGCTGATGTAAGTGTCCGCAAAGAGATCCTCTGATTTTTTCGTACAGTCCAGGAATTCCGCAAGCATAGACATATTCAATGTTTTTCCGAATCGTCTGGGACGTGTAATTAGTGTTACCTGATACCAGGAATCCAGAAATTCCTCAATCATCCAGGTTTTATCTACATAATATGCCCCCTTTTCCCGCAAAAGGCGGAAGTCCTGCACTCCAATCTCCAGTCTGCCCTGCCTCCTGCTCCGAATTCGTTTTCCGGAAGGCGCTTTCGCCGCCTGATAGGGTGCGGGTGATTCACATATCATATCCGGAAAAATCTGCTCCATATTTTTTATCGATGTGTTTCTTCCAAACAGCTCGTCCAGGGAGCATTCCAGGACGTCGCTGATTTTCTCCAGAGTATCAAAATCCGGCGGGCATTCGCCTGTTTCATAATTCTTGTAAATGGAAAGGGGAATCTCCAGCATCTCTGCCATCTGCGCCTGGGTTAAGCCGCGCTGCCTGCGGAATCGGGAAAGATGTTCATGAAACCTTGTTTTCATCCTGGAACCTCTTTTCTTCATTTTCTTTTATTTTACTAATAGTTATGGCTAAGGGCAACAGGCTTTTTTTATGCTCTTTCCTGATGAAAATCCGGCTGCAGAAATTTTTCTTGACAACCCGGTGGTAACATGATAACTTATATACAGTTTCAATAAAGAGAAAGCGTTGAAGAGGAATAGTACATGAGGACCGGAGCACAGAGAGCTGCTGGCTGGTGGGAAGCAGCGGAAGGAATCCATGGAACTCGCCTCGGAGCGGCTGCCCGAAATCTGATGGACAGACAGCAAGAGCATTTTCATGAGGGACCTGCAGGGAATACAGGTGATATGAGGGAAATCTTTTGACAGGATTCAGAGAGTAGACGCAGACGGTGTCCACCGTTATATGGAGCGGATATAAGAATTTCCCGGGAAGTTCCGTATCCTTTGAGCGCATGAATTTCATTCATGAACAGGAGTGGTACCGCGCAGGACTGAAGTGTCCTTCGTCTCTTGCAGTTTGTCTGTATGAGGCGGAGGACTTTTTTTGCGGCCGAAAATGCGGCGGGCATCTGACGGACGTTTTTTCTGAACAGTTTCATATGATGATGCCAGGATTGTGGAAGTGCGAAGCACGGAACAATCCGTATGGCATTATCTGACCCCAGCATTATATGGTTTGACAGTGAAAAGATCCGCGTTCCCTGCGGGAATGCTTTTAAAAGCTTCCGGCACGGTGAAACCTTTTGACCTGCGAATCGTAAAATTCAGACAATGGAGGAAAAAAGTGATGATGAATGTAAAGAAGTATCAGAGACAGTATTTTATGCCCCCGGTGAAATGTATGAAATGGGCGGAAAAGGAATATGTGGAGAAGGCTCCCATCTGGTGCAGCGTGGACCTTCGGGACGGAAATCAGGCTCTGGTGATTCCCATGAGCCTTGATCAGAAGGTAAAGTTTTTCAAGCTTCTGGTGGAGATCGGTTTTAAGGAGATTGAGGTAGGATTTCCCGCGGCCTCCGAGACGGAGTACACCTTCCTTCGCACCCTGATCGAGCAGAACCTTATTCCGGACGACGTGACGATTCAGGTGCTGACCCAGGCCAGAGACCATATTATCCGCAAGACCTTTGAAGCAGTGAAGGGCGCGCCGAAGGCCATTGTTCATGTATATAATTCCACTTCACTGGCTCAGAGGGAGCAGGTGTTCCGCAAATCCAAAGAGGAAATTCTTCAGATCGCGGTGGACGGCGCGAAGCTTTTAAAAGAGCTGGCGGATGAAACCGAAGGCAATTTCCAGTTCGAGTACAGCCCGGAGAGTTTCACCGGGACAGAGCCGGAATATGCTCTGGAGGTGTGCAATGCGGTTCTGGACGTATGGCAGCCCACGCCGGAGAAGAAATGCATCATCAATCTTCCCGTGACTGTGGAGCATTCCATGCCTCACGTATATGCCAGCCAGATCGAGTATATGAGCGAAAATATGAAATACCGTGAGAACGTGGTCCTTTCTCTTCATCCTCACAATGACCGGGGCTGCGGCGTGGCGGATTCCGAGATGGGTCTTCTGGCAGGCGCAGACAGAATCGAGGGAACTCTTTTCGGGAACGGGGAGAGGACCGGAAACGTGGATATTGTTACATTGGGTATGAATATGTATTCTCAGGGCGTGGATCCGAAGCTGGATTTCTCCGATATGCCTCATATCTGCGAGGTTTATGAGAAATGTACCGGCATGACGATCGATGAGAGAAGCCCCTACAGCGGAGCTCTGGTGTTCGCTGCCTTCTCCGGTTCTCATCAGGACGCCATCGCGAAGGGAATGCATTACAGGGAGGAGAAGGAGACGGACCTGTGGACAGTTCCCTATCTTCCTATCGATCCCACCGATGTGGGCCGCAATTACGATGCGGATGTTATCCGTATCAACAGCCAGTCCGGCAAAGGCGGCGTGGGCTATATTCTGGAGACCAAGTTCGGTCTGAATCTGCCCGCCAAGATGCGGGAGGCTATGGGTTACGTGGCGAAGGCGGTTTCCGATCACGGACACAAGGAACTGCTTCCGGACGAGGTATTCGCTTTGTTTAAGAAAACCTTTGAGAACGTGGTGGAGCCCTACAGCATCAATGAGGTGCACTTCCAGCAGAAGGACGGCGGTATCACCACTCAGGTGACTTCCACCTTCCGGGGAAAAACTATTGTTACGGAGGCGAAAGGAAACGGTCGTCTCAATGCGGTGAGCAACGCCCTGAAGAAGGCTTATGAGCTGAAATATGATCTGGTGACCTATCAGGAGCATGCTCTGGAGCAGAGCTCCAGTTCCAAGGCGATCGCCTATGTGGGCATCCGCAAGCCGGACGGAAGCCTGGCCTGGGGAGCCGGTGTGGATCCGGATATTATCCGGGCGAGCATCGACGCGCTGGTGACGGCTATCAACAACAGATAAAATCAGAAAATGATTAAAAATGGGACGGATGTGAAGAAATTGCTTTGCATCCGTCTTTTTTTGCGTTATACTGAAAAAGGTTAAATTTACAGGATTTTATAAAATGATGCCAGGGTCAGAAGCCCAAATCCATGGCATGTTTACATGCCAGTGGATGAAGGACTTTATGACCCGCGCCGATATGAGGAAGACGCGACTTCCGAATATCGGGCAGGATTGTGGAAGTGCCAGGCACGGAACAATCCGCATGGCATTATTTGACCTCAATCATAAAATATAAGGCGGGACGTGAAGGTATGATCGGTATTATCGATTACGATGCTGGAAATATAAAAAGTGTGGAAAAGGCGCTGAATTATCTGGGGGAGGAGACGGTGGTTTCCAGGGATCCCGAAATCTTGAAAACGGCGGATAAGGTGGTCCTTCCCGGTGTGGGAAATTTCGGCGACGCCATGGGAAATCTGGAACGGTATGGGCTGGTTTCCGTGATCCGGGAAATTGTAAAGAAGGGAACTCCTTTTCTGGGAATCTGCCTGGGACTGCAGCTGCTGTTTGAACGCAGCGAGGAGAGTCCCGGCGTGGAGGGCCTTGGAATTTTAAAAGGAGAGATTCTGCGGATTCCTCCCTGTCCGGGGCTGAAGATTCCCCATATGGGATGGAACTCCCTTCATTTCCAGAACGACGGCAGACTGTTTCAGGGAATTCCCCAGGAGACCTGCGTATATTTTGTGCATTCCTATTATCTGAAGGTGGAGGAGCCTCAGATCGTGAAAGCGGTTACGGAGTACAGCACCTGCATTCATGCATCGGTGGAGAAGGACAATGTATTCGCCTGTCAGTTTCATCCGGAGAAAAGCAGCAGGTACGGGCTGAAGATGCTGGAAAATTTTGCCCGGATTTCCGGCTGATATCCTGCGGCAAAAATGTTCTGTTCCGATGGCGCCGTTATGCTGCCGCATTGACATATCCTGCGGCAGGAATTTTCAAAAATCGCCGCGGCGGTGAAAAAGGACATTTCATGGAGAATTATCTGATTATTCAGCGAGGAGGATGCGCATAATGTTTACAAAGAGAATTATTCCCTGTCTGGATGTAAACCGGGGACGGGTGGTAAAAGGTGTGAATTTTGTGAACCTGCGGGATGCGGGGGATCCGGTGGAAATCGCGAAAGCCTATGATCAGGCGGGAGCGGATGAGCTGGTGTTTCTGGACATCACTGCGTCCAGCGAGGCGAGAGATACCGTGGTGGATATGGTGCGGGCAGTGGCGGCCAATGTGTTTATCCCCTTTACAGTGGGGGGAGGAATCCGTACGGTAGAGGATTTCCGCCGTCTTCTCCGGGAAGGCGCGGATAAGATTTCCGTGAATTCCGCGGCCATCGACCGGCCGGAACTGATCTCGGAGGCCGCAGGAAAATTTGGCAGCCAGTGTGTGGTAGTAGCCATCGACGCCAAGCGCAGGCCCGACGGAGGCTGGAACATCTATAAACACGGCGGCAGGCTGGACACTGGCATTGACGCCCTCTGGTGGGCCAAAAAAGCAGAGGAACTGGGCGCGGGAGAAATTCTTCTTACCAGCATGGACTGTGACGGCACGAAGGCCGGCTACGACATTCCCCTGACCCGGGCAGTTTCCGACGCGGTTTCGATTCCGGTGATCGCATCCGGCGGCGCGGGAACTCTGGAACATTTTGCTCAGGCCCTTACGGAAGGCGGCGCGGATGCGGCGCTGGCGGCATCCCTGTTTCATTATAAGGAACTGGAAATCTCCCAGGTGAAGGAATACCTGGAAGAGAAGGGAATCCCCGTAAGAAGAGTATCATAGACCGGGCAGCCTTCCCGGCGTACGTCAGGAATATTACTGAAGAATGCAAAACAAAAAATTAAGAAATAGAAAATAAGAGATACAAAATATAAACTGCAAAATATAGAATATAGAAATATAGGATACAGAATATAAATTACGAAAGAAAAGAAGAGGTGAAAAATATGGCTCCAATATCCGGAGAATGGCTGCAGGCCCTGAAAGGCGAATTCCGTCAGCCCTACTACGCGAAGCTCTATAAGATCATCATGGAGGAATACCAGACCCGGAAAATTTTTCCTCCCGCAGACGAAATGTTCAACGCATTTCATTTCACTCCCTTAAGTCAGGTAAAAGTGGTAATCCTGGGGCAGGATCCCTACCACAACGACGGACAGGCCCACGGACTCTGTTTCTCCGTAAGAAAGGATGTGGAGATTCCCCCTTCTCTTGTAAATATTTATCAGGAGCTTCATGACGACCTGGGCTGCTACTTTCCGGACAACGGATACCTGGAAAAATGGGCCAGACAGGGCGTGCTGCTCCTGAACACCGTTCTGACGGTCCGTGCCCATCAGGCCAATTCCCATCGGGGACTGGGCTGGGAGCAGTTCACGGACGCGGCCATCCGGGTCCTGAATGAGCAGGACAGACCCATCGTATTCATGCTCTGGGGACGGCCGGCCCAGATGAAGGCCTCCATGCTGAACAACCCTCAGCATCTGATACTGGAAGCCCCTCACCCCAGCCCGCTGTCCGCATACAGAGGCTTCTTCGGGTGCAGACATTTCAGCAAAGCCAACGCATTTCTGGAGGAGCACGGAATCGCCCCCATCGACTGGCAGATCGAGAACAAATAACGGAGAGAGGAGTTTCCGTCCTTCTCCGGAATAAAGGATAAATCGTACATGGGAAAGAAAAATGACAATACTCTGGTGAAAAATGCCTCCTTTCTGATGGTGGCCGCTCTCATTTCCAAAATCATCGGGATGCTTTACAAAGGTCCCCTGTCCACTACGCTGGGAAGCGAAAGCTACAGCTTTTTTCAGTATGCCCAGAACGCCTACTTTATTTTGCTGATGATCGCTTCCTTCAGTATTCCCCAGGCTGTTTCCAAAGTGATGGCGGAGAAGATTGCCTTCCGCCGATACCGGGATGCCCAGCGGGTATTTCACTGCGCGCTGATCTATGCGGTGGCGGCCGGCGGCGCGGTGGCTCTGTTCTGCGTATTCGGCACGTCCCTGCTGGTTCCGGCAAATATGGCGAACGCCAGGCTGGCTCTGAAAATGCTGGCCCCTACTATCTTTTTGTCGGGAATTCTGGGGGTGTTCCGCGGATACTTCCAGGCTTACCGGAACATGTTTCCTACATCTCTGTCACAGATCATCGAGCAGATTTTTGTAGCGGCGGTCGCCCTTGTCATGTCCGGAACGATGATCAGTCATTTTGCGGGAAAAGGCGATGACATTGTACAGAGCTGGGGAGCCGCAGGCGCTACTCTGGGAACGGGAGCAGGAGTTCTGTCAGCCCTTCTCTTCATGATACTGGTATATTTTCTGAACAGAAAAACGATCCGCAGAAAAATTAACAGGGACAGGTATTCCCTGGATGAGAGCTACGGAACCCTGATGGTGAGCATTGTGCTTATCATTATGCCGATTATTCTCAGTGCGTTTATCTACAATGTAAACGGATTCATCAACAGTTATATGTACACCGGAATCATGGGATTCCGTGGAATGGACGAGGAAGTGATCCATGTCCGCTATGCGGAATACGGATATTTTATGACTCTGATCAATATTCCGCTGACCCTCGCCAGCACAGCGCCTACCTCCATGATTCCCGAGGTTTCTGCACATTATGCCAGACATGACGTGGATATGGCAAATGAAAAAACGGACCGCGCGGTGTGGATCAGCATGCTGATCTCCATTCCGGCAGCAGTGGGACTGGCGGTCCTGGCCGATCCTATCATAAAAGTGATATTCCCCGGCAGCAACGGCGTGGGAGGACAGCTCCTGATCCTTGGCGCGATTACGATCATCCTTAATGGAAATTCCAATATTTCCAACGGAGTGCTCCAGGGCATCGGAAAGCCCAACATTCCTATGATTCACGCAGCCGTGGCTCTGGTGGCGGACGTTGTGGTGATGGCCCTTCTCATGTTTTTTACAGATACGGGAATCTACGGCGTGGTAATATCCATGATCGTGTACGCAGTGGTGATGTGCCTGCTGAATGACCGCGCCATGAAAAAATATATGGGGTACCGGAATCCATTCCGGGACGCCTACCTGCCCCCCATCATCGCCTCCATACCCATGGGGCTTACCGCGGGAGGCGTATATTACGGACTGTATTATCTGATTCATTCCAATATTATCTGCCTGGGCATTGCGCTGATTCTGGCAGTGATTGTATATTTTGTGGTTTACCTTCTGGCGGCGAAGCCGGAGGCAAGCCAGCTGTCGGCCCTGCCCGGCGGCCATATTCTTTATCGTGTGGGAAGAAAGATGAGGTTGTGCTGAGGAGGGTATTACCGGCGGGAGGTGTACCCTCCTTGCCGGTTTATAGCTGCAGAACTTTATATTTTGGATCAGAAGTTCGCGGGGAATATTGAGGAGGAAACTGCTCTTTTCATCTGGAGGGCGTTCATATTCCTTCCTTTACGAGAGAAATATTTGTTTATTAATCTCCTCAATCCACCTGCTGTCATTACTTTCAAACAACTTTATGAACTTTCCGAAATTACTGCTTCCAGTAACAGAATCATCCGACTCCAAATCCCTGACCCGCTGGCACATATCCACATAATTCTCCTCAGTAACATG
The DNA here is from genome assembly GCA_947626985.1 of uncultured Lachnospiraceae bacterium. Lineage (GTDB taxonomy): Bacteria > Bacillota > Clostridia > Lachnospirales > Lachnospiraceae > Blautia_A. Next base: position 16,391 of record CANQUG010000016.1, read on the forward strand.
CTTCATAACCTGTTCAATCTGGTCTGCTCTTCCTTTGTAATTCTTCACTCCGGTATATTCTCTAATTAAAGAAGCATTCACCGGTTTGGCCGGAGATTTCAAATTTTCATCTGTCCAATGCTTGGATATTATCTGCATCGTACAGGGATTGCCAAACAGAATCACCTTGTCTGCAGCATTATCCACACCATGAAACTCATTGATCTTGCGTTTAATGTCCTCATACTGCTCATGAGGTTTCTTTTCAGTATCACAGAATTTATGCTTATCAAAGCATTTCGGGAGTCTATTTGGCATCAGTATCATCCCCCTTTGCGTCACTTTTAATGCTGAGCAAAGAGTTAATCAATTCCGGATCAGGCAATGCTCCAAGAGCGCCTTTCCTGTATTTTTCCATAACATCTGTCGTATCTCTCACTCCCTGTTGTGCAGTAAAATCAGCAAGTGAATATACATATACGCCTTCTTCATCCTTGTGGATAAACCAGATCTGTTCCTTCCGGAACATCCTTTTGCAATCCATAAGATTTATATCGTGAACAGTAAATATCATCTGCGCACTTGTATTCAATTCATTATTAAACATTGCTGCGATTGCCCTGGTAAGTTTAAAATGAATACTGCTGTCTAATTCATCTACGACCAGAATTTTTCCCTGTTCAAGTGCTTCTATAACATAACTGGCAATAGCCGCAATCTTCTTGGTACCTGTAGAATCAAATATCATGCTTGGTACCTGAACTCCCTTATATGTGGAAACCAGTCTGATTCGATCCATAATATTTTCCGGAAGATCAAGTACTTTTTCGTCCGGTCTTTCATCACCTTCGCCGGCTTTCAGTTGTATTTTATCCATATCCGCATATTCAAAGTTATCCATATACAAGTCTGCATTTTTTATGAACTCAACAATCTTTTGCTGCAGTTGATTCTTATTTTTCATAAGTTCAATCGTATGCTTCATAGGTATGTTATTCATATTGATGATATCAATTCTCCTGGCAAACCCAACAAGAATCTGCTTCATTTCGTTGATATGTTCAAATTTGTCTGTATCTATTACATAACATAGCAAATTATTTTTCGATACAACCGGAATCATAGTCTGCACAGCTTCATCAATACATTCATAAATTTCACTGATGGTATCTTTTTTCAACCAGCAAACTTCTTTTTCATTGTTATACTGATCTTTAAATATCTCAGAAAATGCTTCATATATATATTCTTCTTTTTTTTCATCATACCTGAAGTCATAAGAAAACTTTCTTCCAGATGATATAAATGTTATGCCTAACTCGCATACATCATTCTCAGTAAATATATTAGACATTAGACTGGCTTTCTGGTTTAAAAGTACTTTTTTTATTGCCATAATGCACTTAATCAAACAGGTTTTTCCGGCATTGTTCGGGCCGTATATTCCTGCTGTTTTAAGCACATTAAAATTGTTCTCTTTATGAACATTGGTCCCGAATTTCCTGTTTCGCATATCTGCTTTCATTGAAAATGTAATATCATCCTCAAATACGTAACAGTTTTTTGCTCTTAACTCTATAATCATGGCTCATTCCTCCAGGTTATTTTTCTTCTTTTCGTATCATTATTATATCATAGAATATTTTTTATGCAACTTTTTTTCATAAAAAATGTTTTTTGAGTTCACACTATTATAATTGCAGCATCTTGCCTTGCGGGAATCGTTATGATATATTTAACTCGGAGAAAACCGAGTCGGAGGTGACCGAGTTAATGAAATTTTATGGACGTGAATCACAGCGGAAATCTTTGCATCGAATGCTGAACCGGAAGGATCACCAGGTAAGTCTGATCTATGGCAGAAGAAGAGTGGGAAAAAGCGAGCTGATCAAGCAGGTCCTGCGCGAAACCCCGATTAAGAAAATATACTATGAATGCAAGCAGACTACAGAAATGAACAATGTGGACAGTCTGTCCGTGCTGATAGGAGAGCTGTATCATTTTCCCCGGCCATTCTTTCCGAATCTGGAGATGCTGCTGGATTATCTTTTCCAGCAGAGCATGAATGAGCCTCTGGTACTTGTGCTGGATGAGTATCCCTATCTTCGGGCGGCTGTGGCAGGTCTGGACAGTATCCTCCAGTCGCTGACAGATAAATATCGTGACATATCCGGGCTGAAGCTGATTCTCTGCGGATCTTATGTGGATATCATGAAATCCTTGATGGAAAGCCAGAATCCTCTTTACGGGAGGGTGGATCTGACGATCGATCTGAAACCGATGGACTATTATGAATCCGCTATGTTTTATTCTTCATTTTCCAATGAAGACAGGGTCAGACTATACAGCGTATTCGGCGGGATTCCCTATTTCAATAAGCTGATCGACGATGGCCTGTCTGTCAGGGAGAATATTATGGAGCTGATTGCTTCTCCCGGCGCCAGATTGGAAAATGAAGTTTCCATGTATCTGAAATCTGAAATTTCAAAAATTACAAATGCCAATGAGGTATTTGAAGCCCTTGCGAAGGGATATTCGAAATACAGCGATTTGCTGTCCCAATCCCATGTCAGCAGCGGCCCGGCCATGGTGGACGTGCTTGAACGGCTGATCCGGATGGAAGTCGTTCGCAGGGAAGCTCCCATCAATGATGAAAAGAACAAAAGAAAAGCAGGATATTATATTACCGATAATCTGTCCCTGTTTTATTATAAATACATTTTCCGGTTTTCCTCTCAGATGAATATCATGGATCCGGAAATCTTTTATGATCGGTATATCGGGAATGATTTCGAATCTCATTATGTTCCTTCCGCCTTTGAAGAAATCTGCAGGCAGTATCTTGTTCGCCTGAACCGTGCCGGTCAGATGCCGGAACCATTTGAAAAGATTGGAAAGTATTATTATGATGACCCGTTGAAGCGGATGAACGGGGAATTTGATATTGTGACAGCGGATCAGAAGGGCTATGTTTTTTATGAGGCAAAATTCCGGAAAGAGCCGATCAGTCTGAGCATGATCAGGGAAGAGATTCGTCAGGTGGAAAGAACCGGGCTGAACTGCTACAAATATGGATTTATCTCCAGATCCGGATTTGCGGAGGAGCCTGATGAGAAGATGGTTTTTATTACATTAGATGATTTATATGCCTAATGATTTGAGAAAGGCGCTTCTCAGCTTCCACCGGCGAGCAGTTCCAGCCGGATAAGCGTCAGCTATGAGGCAAAACAGCACACGCCGGAGAGCTGCGTGATCGAATTGAAAGCCCTGTCTCTTCTGATACACAGATAGAAACAGGGCTTTTCGTGCAGCTTTTTCGTATGGCTTTTTCTATAATTTTCTTATTCTGTATTCTTATTCCGTAACAGCCGCAGCCACCTCCGGCACAAAACTGCTGGGCGAAGGCTTCCGCTCCTCCTGGCGGTGCAGGTTTTTCACAGCCGTGGAAAGCATCAGCTTGATGCGGTTCAGCTGATTCACCTCGCTGGCGCCGGGGTCATAGTCGATGGCTACGATGTTGGCCTCTGGATGAGTGCGGCGGATTTCCTTGATAACGCCCTTGCCCACGATGTGGTTGGGCAGGCATCCGAAGGGCTGAATGCACACGATGTTGGGAACGCCGCCGTGGATCAGCTCCATCATTTCGCCGGTGAGGAACCAGCCCTCGCCGGTCTGATTGCCGGGGGAGACGATGGGCTCCGCCATTTTTGCCAGATTCTGGATCTTCGCCGCGGGGACGAAGTGGCGGCTCTGAGCCAGAGCGTCGTTGGCTGTTTTGCGCACCCACTCCACAGCCTGGATTCCCCAGTTGGCAACGGTGGCCTTGGACTTTTTAAAGCCCAGATATTCCACCTTGAAATTCTGGTTGAAGAAGCAGTAATTGATAAAGTCGATGAGATCCGGGCAGACGGCCTCCGCCCCTTCCGACTCCAGAAGCTCCGCCAGATGATTGTTGGCGGCGGGAAGGAACTTCACCAGAATTTCCCCCACAATGCCCACCCGGGGCTTTTTCTCGCCGCTGATGGGGATGGTGTCAAAATCGTGAACCATCTCCCAGCACAGCTTCTTAAACTGGCTGTGGCTGATGCTGCTTCCCGTGAGGAAGGCGATCACCCGCTGCTCCCAGATTTTATGTTTGCGGTTCACCACGCCCTTTTCCAGCTCGTAGGGTCGCATGCGGTACACGCATTTCATCAGAATATCTCCGAAGACCGCGCCGTACACGACCCGCTTGATCAGGGGCAGGGTGAGCTTGAAGCCCGGATTGCTCTCCAGACCGCTGAGGTTCAGGGAGATCACCGGAACCTGCTCCATGCCGGCTTTTTTCAGGGCCCGCCGGATAAAGGCGATATAGTTGGATGCCCGGCAGCCGCCTCCTGTCTGGGACATGATGACCGCAGTCCTGTTCAGGTCGTATTTCCCGGAGAGGAGAGCGTCCATGATCTGTCCCACTACAATGAGGGAGGGGTAGCAGGCGTCGTTGTTTACATATTTCAGTCCCACATCCACCGCGTGCCTGTTGTCGTTGGGCAGCACCTCGATGTTGTAGCCGCAGACTCTGAAAGCCTCCTGAAGGATGGTGAAGTGGAAGGGAGAAAGCTGGGGGCAGAGGATGGTATAGCCCTTGCGCATTTCCTTCGTGAAGGACACCTTTTCGATGGAGGACGGACGGATGGCTCTCTCCGTGTGCTGCTTTTCCTTGGCGCGGATGGCGGCCAGAAGAGAGCGGACACGGATACGGGCCGCGCCCAGATTGTTCACCTCATCGATCTTCAGGCAGGTGTAGATCTTCCCGCTGCCGTCCAGGATCTCATAAACTTCATCCGTGGTCACCGCGTCCAGGCCGCATCCGAAGGAGTTCAGCTGAATCAGGTCCAGATCGTCTCTTGTCTTTACAAAATTGGCTGCGGCGTACAGCCGGGAGTGATACATCCACTGGTCGTTTACCCGGATGGGACGCTCCAGGGGCTTTAAATGGGACACGGAGTCCTCCGTGAGCACCGCGACGCCGTAGCTGTTGATCAGGTCCGGGATGCCGTGGTGGATTTCCGGATCGATATGGTAGGGACGTCCCGCCAGAACGATTCCCCGTCTGCCGGTTTCTTTCAGATATTTCAGGGTTTCCTCGCCCTTTTTCTGCACGTCCAGGCGTACCTGGGCCAGCTCTTCCCATGCGTGGTGAACGGCGGCGCGCACCTCCTGAGCGGGAATTTCCGGGAATACCGCCGTGAGACGGTCAGCCAGGATGGCTTCGGAGGTGAAGGCCAGGAAGGGATTGCGGAAATCGATCTCCGGGTCGTTCAGTTCGTCCACATTGTTCTTAATATTCTCCGCGTAGGAGGTGACGATGGGACAGTTGTAATGGTTCACGGCGTCGGGAAATTCATTCCGCTCGTAGGGAATGCAGGGATAGAAGATAAATTTCACCCCGTTTTTCAGCAGCCAGCTGATGTGCCCGTGGGCCAGCTTGGCCGGATAGCATTCCGATTCGCTGGGAATGGACTCGATGCCCAGCTCATAAATCTTTCTGGTGGAGGTGGGGGAAAGCACCACCTCGTACTTCAGGTCGGTGAAGAAGGTGAACCAGAAAGGATAGTTTTCAAACATGTTCAGTACCCGGGGAATTCCCACCTTCCCCCGGACAGCCTGATCGGCGGTGAGGGGCTGATAGGAAAAGATCCGTTTGTACTTGTATTCGTAGAGATTGGGAATGTGATCCTTGTTCTTTTCCTTGCCGATTCCCCGCTCGCAGCGGTTTCCGCTGATGAACTGACGGCCGCCGGAAAACTTGTTGATGGTCAGCCGGCAGTTGTTGGTACAGCCGCGGCAGTTGGCCATGGAGGTGGTATATTTCAGGCTGTTGATCTTGTCGATGGAGAGCATGGAGCTCTCCTGTTCTCCGGTGTAGCGCTCTCTGGCGATCAGCGCCGCGCCGAAAGCGCCCATGATGCCGGCGATGTCGGGACGGATGGCTTCACAGTCCGCGATGCGCTCGAAGCTCCGGAGCACGGCGTCGTTGTAAAAGGTTCCGCCCTGTACCACGATATGCTTCCCCAGCTCCGAGGCGTCGGAAACCTTGATAACCTTGTAAAGGGCGTTTTTGATCACGGAGTAGGCCAGACCGGCGGAAATATCGGAAACCTCCGCTCCCTCCTTCTGGGCCTGCTTGACCTTGGAATTCATGAATACGGTGCATCGGGTGCCCAGGTCGATGGGGTGCTCCGCAAAAAGAGCGGCTTTGGCAAAATCCTGTACGGAGTAGTTCAGGGACTTTGCGAAGGTTTCGATGAAGGAACCGCAGCCGGAGGAGCAGGCTTCGTTCAAAAGCACGCTGTCCACCGCATGGTCCTTGATCTTGATGCATTTCATGTCCTGTCCGCCGATGTCCAGGATGCAGTCCACCTGGGGGTCAAAAAATGCCGCCGCGTAGTAGTGGGAGACAGTTTCCACCTCCCCCTCGTCCAGAAGAAGAGCCGCCTTGATCAGGGCTTCTCCGTAACCGGTGGAGCAGGACCAGGCGATTTTTACATCCCTGGGAAGAAGTCTGTAAATTTCCTGGATGGAACGGATGGCCGTGCTTAAGGGGCTTCCGTTATTGTTGCTGTAAAAGGAATAGAGAAGACTTCCGTCTTCTCCCACAAGAGCGGTTTTGGTGGTGGTGGAGCCTGCGTCGATGCCCAGGAAGCAGTTCCCTTTGTAGGAGGCAAGCTCTCCCGCCGGTACGTGATAGGAGCTCTGGCGCTTTAAAAATGCGTCGTAATCCTCCCGGGAGGCGAACAGAGGCTCCATGCGCTCCACCTCGAAATCCAGCTTTATGGAATTGCGGAGGCGGTCTTTCATTTCCGTGATGGAGATGACGGTGTCCTTTTTGGAATTCATGGCGGAGCCGATGGCCGCGAACAGGTGAGAATTTTCAGGGGCAATGGTGTGCTCGTCGTCCAGCTTCAGCGTGCGGATGAAGGCGGCTTTCAGTTCGGATAAAAAGTGAAGCGGTCCTCCCAGAAAGGCCACATGTCCCCGGATGGGCTTGCCGCAGGCCAGGCCGGAGATGGTCTGGTTGACCACTGCCTGGAAGATGGAGGCGGACAGATCCTCTCTGGTGGCTCCTTCGTTGATCAGGGGCTGGATATCCGTCTTGGCAAAGACGCCGCACCGGGCGGCGATGGGATACAGGGCTTTATAGTGTTTGGCATATTCGTTCAGTCCGGCCGCGTCGCTCTGGAGCAGGGAGGCCATCTGGTCGATGAAGGAGCCCGTGCCTCCCGCGCAGATTCCGTTCATTCTCTGCTCGATATTGCCTCCTTCGAAATATATGATCTTCGCGTCTTCGCCGCCCAGCTCGATGGCCACGTCCGTCTGGGGGGCCGTTTTCTGGAGGGCGGTGGATACGGCGATGACTTCCTGCACAAAAGGAACGTCCAGATGGCTGGCCAGGGTCAGCCCGCCGGAACCGGTGATCACCGGACTCAGGGACAGTTCTCCCAGCTGACCGCATGCTTTTTCCAGAAGGTCGGCAAGCGTCTCCTGAATATTGGCGTAATGCCTCTGGTAGTCTGCGAACAGCAGCTGTTCCGCTTCATTAAGAATGGCAATTTTCACTGTCGTAGAACCAATATCAATTCCCAGTGTATATGTACTCATAAAACTTAATGATGCCTCCTCGTTTCGTTCATTCTGTAAAAATAATTCCAGCCCCATAGATGGAAATAATCAGCGTCCTGACTATTATATGGGGATGGCGAGTAAAATCTTTCCTATTAAAATGGGCAATTATACAAATTACTGGAACATTATACGACAAAGTTTGCAAAATGACAATGTAAAAGTTTAACAATGATTCACAGGTTTGCGGTTGAAATTTCTTTCGATACAGGATATACTGTTTCCTGGCAGCTGTACAGAAATCAATACGTATCCTGACCTGTTCGTTTTCCGGCCGCGCGTTGATTTCTGTACAGTTCCTTATATTGAGAAGAAAGAGGACATTTTCAATTTCAAAAGTATCAAAATAACTGTAAACCCGCATGAACACTGGGTTTTTAGCATTTGTGAAAAACTTAACAATAACCCAAAACTATCATAATTCGCCACAAAATGGTGTAGTTTGATATGAAAATGGTGTAGTAAATGGTGTAGTATAAACACTGGAAAGATCGCCATATCAGGATGTCCGGATAGACCCTTTATCAGCAGATGTTGATAGAGGGTTTATTTATGTCTTCCGATATGCTATAATCCAAACTCGCATGCCCTTTTAAATTACATACGAAAGAATGATGTTCAATGATTCGCGAAAATGATACGAGATGCCCAAATTGTCATGGAATTCTGAATTATTATGACACAGTGCATCGTATCATACGTTCTAAGTCTCAGAAAGTGAGACAAATACGAATCAGACGTCTCAAATGCTCAGAGTGCGGTTCTATACATAGAGAAATTCCATCAACTATATTTCCATACAAGCAATATGAAGCAGAGATTATCAGAGGGGTGCTGGAAGGCTTTATAACGCCCGAAACGCTAGGCTACGAAGATTACCCATGTGAGATGACGATGACCAGGTGGAAAACGCAAAAAGTACATATGCTGTTATGAAAGGAGAGTGATATTATCTATGGCGTTAAGCAAATACGGAAGGGTGTTTAATTCATCGTGTTTTTCATGGGGAAATGACAGAAACTACAATGAGATATTCTTGAAAGCGCAAGAAACCTATTTTAACGACATTTTGGTACATAAGGGGTATGTGTATCTACGAGATGTCTATGAGGCATTGGGATTTCCCGTAACCAGAGAGAGTTGTGTTGTAGGGTGGGTATATGAAGAGAATAATGCAATTGGAGATAATTATATTAGTTTCTCAATTGAGAATATTGATGATAAAACAAACCCGGATATAGAAATCGACTTTAATGTGGATGGATGTATCATAGACAGAATCTTTGAAAAGGGCCTTTAACAAGGGCTCTTTTTTTATTCGCAAAAAACGCAGATACTGTTATGAAGGAGGTGTTTTTATGATATTTAAAATTATTCGGAAAGAAGATGTGATGGGACTTTTGTGGAACGAAGACTTGTATGTGCTTAAAGTTTCAACTCGCAATGGCAATATGAAGTACTGTTCTTCCAAGCAGGTTTCATCGTTAACCGTCAGAGAAATAGCGAAGGCAATATCGGATAATGACACGGCTTTTATAGAAATCAAAAAAGAGTCCTGAACAAGGGCTCTTTCTTTTTGTTCGCAAAATTTGCAAATCCTATAATGAAAGGAGATGAAAAGTATGAGAGAAACAATGACAAAAGAACAAATTGATGAGATCAACAAATTACTTATCGACCATGGAGAAGCTTTAACAACATTTTACGATGAAGGAATGAATATTGGAAAAAACTGTGGTTTTTTTGATGGTTGTATGGCTGGTTTTTCGGTCGGTGCTTTAGCGATGGGAGTGGTTACAGTGTTTTTATATCGTATGACGCATCCCCGCAATAAAAAAAAAAAGAAAATAGAAAGGAAGAAGAGTCCTAAGCAAGGGCTCTTTTCTTTTTTTTTTTTTTTAGAAAGGACTTGAACTATGATAAACGAAATGATAAAATATATAGAAAAATTGTTTCGGAGAAATAATATGAAAGTAAATAGAAATAAACTGATTAATGTAATTAATGAAAAATGGAGAACTAAAAATTGTATCTTATGTGGAGCAAATAATTGGACTATAGATGATAAAGTTGTAGCTCCACTTAGTGTAGGAAAGAACGCATCTATTGAACTGGGAGGTAAAATAATACCTTTAGTCGCGGTCACATGTAATGAATGCGGGAACACGATATTTTTAAATCCGTTAGTTATAAATGCGATCGACGAATAGAAAGGCACTATAAATAAATGGGGAATCATGATATTATATTAGAAAATTCTAAGGAGAATTCAATACATGATACTAAACCAATAAATAGTGAATTCTCAGAAAAGGTTTCTTTATCCTCGAAATACCATCAAAGTGAAATTGATCAAAATAATATGATAATAAGAAACGCAATACGTATGATATGGGTGGGTATAGTATTGTTATTTATAAGTTTATTGCTATCCATTTCTCAAGGTGGAAATTGGGTGACATTGATTCCAGGCGTGTTTATAGATGTTTTTTCAGGAACAATGATATATCTAGTTAATAAATCGTCTGAGAATAAACAAAAATATTTTGATAAATTAAATACAGTTGAACATGAAGAACGAATTATCGAGTTGATACATACCATAAATGATGAACAGTTTAAGCAAGAGATGATAAATAAAATTGTATATAGACATTGTAAGTCATAAGTTAAGAGTCCTGAACAAGGGCTCTTTCTTTTTGCGCAAATTTTTATTATGAAAGGAGATATTTATTATGTTACCAAACAAAGCACCTAAACCAAAAGAATGGACAGACAAGGACAAGTGGATATGTACGGCGAGATGACTCGAAGCTCTATCTGATGCCGTGTACAATTGGTGTGATGAACACCCTAAAACAGGTATACCATTTAACGAAAAAGGAGATCCATGTTTCGAATGCCCTGCTGGAGAACGTTGTCCCGCCTGGTGCGACGAAACTCATTGGAAACGGTACAAAGAATTCTACGCGTTCGAGAATTTTAAAATTGTCGAGCAGTATTCTGGTTCCAATATGGAGAGAATTGACTCTATTCTAAAAGAAATTGACGACGCCAATCCTGTTACATATACTTCTCAGGAATAAGAGGACGCTTTTTTTTCGCAATATTTACAATTCCTATTATAGAAAATATGAAAGGAGATTAATTTATGAAAAACGAAACAGCTATACTCTGTGTTAAAAACCGACGAAAATATAACATTGGGAACGGTATGAATTATTACGGGTTAATTATTAGTTCAATCAGTTTAGCAGTATCAATGGCTGGACTATATATTAAGCACAATTCATTCGATTCCAACGTAATTGTTGGTAGCGATGGACCAAGAGCTGATTTTTATGATTTGGTCTCGGATATTTTAAAGAGAAAAGAGTCCTGAACAAGGACTCTTAATTCTTTTTTGCTCTTTTCATATTCCTTTCGGATGGTGCCAATGGTTTTGTCGCTTCTTGTTTTTCTTCCATCGGGATTTCTTATTGTTCCTGGTGGTAAACCGTGGTTCTTTTCGAATGCACCAACTGTAGAATCGCTTCTTGTTTTTCTTGCCATATAATACGTCCTTTCTACGAAGAGCTTTTATGCTACAAGAAAATAATACAAAATATTACATTAATTGTCAACATCCACCGGAGTTGTTTTAACATTTTCCAATCAATCATCTACAATGCTCATCGAAAGGAGGTGAAAAGAACGATGAGCACTGTTATAGCGCCTGAGTTATCCGCTAAAAATCCATACTGGATCGAAAAGCACCGGTACTATGAACTGAAACATTTTTGTCTTCAATACCCAATCTGGAAAAAGGCGTGTAATGCGTTGGATGGGTTAAGCAAAGCGCCCTCCGGATTGATGCTATTTCGAAAAGACAAGAATGCCGGTGACCCAACACTGCAATGTGTCGAAGCCCGGGAGTTATATTTAAAAAAGATGCGAATGATAGAACAGACTGCAGCAAAAACAGATCCGGAATTGGCCGACTATATTCTCAAAGGTGTCACTGAAGAACTGCCATATGATATTCTGTTGGCAAGATACAGTATACCATGCTGTAAGGATACTTATTACAATCGATACAGAAAGTTTTTCTATCTATTGAACCATGAGAGACAATGAACAGAACGCAAATAAAACAACTCCTTTTATGAAGAAACGTATATTTCTAAGAGGAGGAAACAAGTATGTATGAACCGCAGGTAATAGTGTATGGATTTGATTCGCTTCACAGAGTTGTAGATTATTTATTTCTGAAATCTCCTTATATCACGATTGATAATATGTTATCGATTGCGAACGATATGATTTCTGTATCTGAAGTCAATAAAGTTTATGCGATAGATAACACAAAAATTCTACATAAGGAATTTATGAAAATGATCAAATCTAAAGATTTTGTAGAGCAGTTGATATTCGAAGAAACCGTTGCGAAACACGGATTGTTGCTCAAAAAGAAAAAAGCTTAATTAGATTGAGTCTGTGCTTCGGCATAGGCTCTTTCTTTTTTTGCACAAGATACAGGATATGTAGTTAAAAAAAGGAGAAGGAATGTGATTGGGTTCACAGTAAGTTTAGGAATTGACAAACGTCGCCTTTTTTGTTATAGTTCTTCTATGGTAGGAGGTGGCGAAATGAAGAAAGATTTATCTGTAAAAAATAATGTGGAAAATGAAGAAACTGGTATCGGAAATATAATGTTTAAACCATTGTTAGATAATAATGCTGACAATTACTCGTTATACGATCTAAAAAATATTATTGAAAACGAGAAGATACCTTTGGATATCAGAATATCTTTTAGTAAAGAATATTTAGAGAGAACGAAGAGTGGTCAGAAAAACAGACATGTTGAAAAAATGGCTAAAATCGTTGGAACAGTTGTGGTAGCAACAACATTTTGTATTTGCTATTGTGTGAGTCATTCTAAATAATGCTATAGTAAAGTATCCAGAGTCAAGATTAATCGTCTTGGCTCTTTCTTTTTTTTGCACAAGATACACGGTATGTAATGGAAGGAGGCGATATTTATGGGAGCAATGAAAACATGGTTTGAAGATCATATTTCAGAGTTTACGGATGAACAACTCTTGGATATGGGATACAATCATGAGGATATTGATACTATGCGTGAGGCATTTGCTTCTAAAACGGAGGAGTCCTGACAAGGACTCTTTCATTTTTCCCGGATGAAAAATTCTGAAAAACATTGTAAAAGGAGGATAAAAAATATTGGCAATTGTTATATTTGCGGTGGGTTTAATCGCTGGATTCATATTGACAACTATTTATTATCGATGCAAACATGTCGGAACCCTCAGAATTGATCAATCAGATCCTTCAGATGGAGCTTATTTCTTCCTTGAAATAGAGTCTGGAAAAACCGAGATGATACAAAATCATCATCTGATTTTATTGACTGTTTCGCAGAAATAACAGTTACTTTTAAGGAGAGACTTCACGAATAATGCAAAGGAGGAAATAAACATGAATGAAGATATTCTCGTAATGTTGGATAATGAAATGAAATCCATTCTCGATGGATTGGGATCCCTTCCACTTGGAAGTAAAGATTATTCGGATGCAGTCGAGGATCTGGCAAAACTTTACAAACTGAGAATCGAGGATTCGAAAGCAGCCATGGAGTACAATAAGGAGATTGATAACGAACAATTCCGTAGAGATCAAATGGAAAAAGAAGAGCAATCTCGGAAAGAGCAACTGGCTGAACAAAGAATTGATCGAGTAGTCAGAATCTGTCTTGCCGGGTTTGAAGTGCTGGTTCCGATTATATTCTATAATATCTGGATGAACAGGGGACTTGAATTCGAGAAAACAGGGACATTTGCAAGTTTAACAGTTAGAAATTTGATTAATCGGTTTAAACCTACGAAAAAATAATTCGAAGTTGCTCCAATAGCGAAAGGCACATACGTTACAGTGCCTTTTCGTTTTTTCGCAAGATTTACATTGAGTATTATGAACAGAAAAACTTATATTTTAAAGGAGGATGCAACTATGAGAAAAAATTTAAACACGAAAGCAAACGACATCACTATCGGAGGAACAATATTGTTCACAATGATTCTTTCATTACTTATGGCTATATATTGGATCATCAACAATATTGATTCTGTTACGGAAGTATTCGTTGCCGTTAAAGATCGGTTTTCGGTCATGGCTGATTCTTTGAAACAGTGTTTATCTGCCAAGAAAGGGTCCTGACAAGGACTCTTTCTTTTTTTTGAGTAATCGTTGAATGAAATGGAGGGTTATCAATGAAAAAAGGAGCGAAGTACAAAGATTTCACGTTGAAAGCTATTGAAAAAGAAATTCATCAAGCAGAAACAATGATTGCGTATACTAAAACATTCGATGATAAGACATCCATGAGAAGATGGAAGATCGTTTCGTTTGAGCTAAAATGTCTGTATAAAAAACTTGAAACTGCTTTCAAGATGATGGAGGAGAATAAGAGCGAAAACGAAATCCGAAAAGAAATGAAGTCTTTGAATAAAAAGCTTTTTAAGGATGGACCGTAAAAATATGATTTCAGTTTCTTTCGCAGCATCTACATGATGTTTAATGGAGATGAAGGCTTTTGTCTCTTACATTAACTGCGAAAATAGTGTAAGATATGACTATACACTGCAGGTTATGAAAGGAGATAAAAATTATGAGCCAGATTATTAAACCGGAAGGTACTGAGTTAATGAGGTGCTTAAACGAAGGATATGCGATTTGTAATGAATGTGGAGCTATCATGGACCGGAAAGAAAACTCTGATGATCAGGGTGATATTTATGTCTGCCCGTCATGTGGATGGAGCGTAGATGTCCTGGATTACGAGTACGAGGAAGACGAAGAAGAATGGTCGGACGAGATATTCAATATGTATGATGGAGACGTTCCGCCTGTGGGCTGCAGAGCTTGTGGAGGTCCCTATCCGCAATGCAAATCTTCATGCAAAATATTTGACGATTAATTTTGGGAGAAAGGGTTCTGGCAAGGACTCTTTCTCTTTCGTTTTTGGGAGTACAGAATGAGATACCATAGTGAAAAACCTATAATGCCGAGAACAGCATTTGGCAGATGTTATATTTGTAATCATCCAGCTTACAATACCTGTACATTATTTGAGGTCAATAATAAAGGTCTCGCTGTCATCCAGCAAAGGTTTGATGTAAAAACAAAACATACCTGGTGGAGTGAGATTGACCCATGGATTTCCAATTTATTATATTTGAATCCGGGTTTTCTTGGGTACTTTGACAAGAGATCCGGAGAGTGTTCAAAAGATGGCCTGTATCCTACTGTAACAGTGCGGCAGATGATGTGGGCATTAAAGATAAAACCTTTAAAGAAAGAACAATGGGAAACGGTTTTTGACAGAAAAGATATTTGATCTTTAAGGAGAAGATTATTGTAACAGAGAGGAAAAAGGAGAAAGATGTTTGTGTTGGAAACAACCTTCTCCTTTTCGTGTGAGCCTACGCATTCAAATACCTTTGGACAAAATTTCTGCCAGCATCAATTTCGCGTTTGGAAATGCTGCTTACGGGTCTGTGCAAAAAGTAAAGGAGTGCGGCAGTTCCGTAAAGACGGTGGCCGTGTTCATCGACACAACCAACCTTCTCAATGAAAGAAACAAATCTAAGGTCCATGGTGTTCTCACCTCCTCTCTGTTATAATGATCTTCTCCTTTCTGAGACAATTATACAACAGAAAATTCATTTTTTCGCTAATTTTACAGCTCCTATTATGAAAAATAATGTAACGAAAGGAGTAATCACATATGAAAAAAAGGCTGCTTGCAGAGGTTGACTTTTGTTATGAAAATATACCTAACATATTGTCAAATCTTGTGTATAAGGCGTTTATGAATCATAGAAACGAGGTTGTACAGGTATTTAATGATCATATTGATGAGGTTAATAAAATCTGGGATTGTACTGGGAAACAGTGTAGTTTTGGGGATTACGCAGAAGATATTAACCCAGAATATGTGAAATTTATATATGATAACATACAACCATCCATTGATAGTATAAATAAACGTTTCTGGTTGTGCAGATATCGAATTGATGAAATAGGTAATCTCATTGGTTATGTACCTTTTATCAAGAAGTCAAAAATGTGGTTAGAAATCACTAAAGTTATAAGATAGAAAGAGTCCTGAACGAGGGCTCTTTTCTTTTAAAATTCGCTAATTTTACAGCTCCTTTTATGAAAACCAATGCTATGAAAGGAGCTAAAAGAATGGATGAAATGAATATTGTATCAAAATTCACTACAATGATGATTTCGAGAATTGTAAGAAAGGTTTTACGAAAAAAGCTTGGATATGATGTGGGTATTCGGCTTAATGAGATAAAAACCACTATTGCAGATGGAAAGACACATATTCATATGGATATTGATGCAGAACTCAGCAAAGAAGAACTTTTAAAAATTCTGAAAAACGTTGGTTTGGATTAAAGTGAGGGCCCGTGTATTTGCATGGGCTTTTCCTTTTATAGTTTCGCAAAATCTGCAAAGTGTATTATGGAGAGCGAGGAGTTTATGCGCTCTCTTATTTTTTTTTTACACAAAACGAAAGGAGAAAACGAAATGAAAGTGTTAAGAAAGTTGGAGGCATTAGTTCAGGAAACTAACGAATTTAAAAATGGAGATCAGATTCAGATTGGGAAGTACACTGCAACCTGCCAGAAAGTGACCAGGAAAGGAGCACTCTTCCTTTTGGATCAGTATCTGGATGATTTCTTTAAGATGAATGATGAGAATACCAATGTGGGCGGATATGAAGCCAGTAAGCTGCGCATGGAACTTCAGAAAGACAGCATTCTTGAAATTTTTGAGCCTGTCAGAAGTCTGATGATACCGTTCAAGAATGGCGACTTGCTTCGTATTCCCTATGCAGAAGAGTTCTTTGGTGATATCAATGCATATGAATCAAGTGGCAAAAAGCAGTGGCTTCTGATGCAAGATCGCAAAAATCGTATCGCAGAATGCAGGAGTTCTTCTTATGCTTGGGGTTGGCTCCAAAATAAGTTACTTGATACTGCGTTGAACTTCGCGGTTGTGAGCGGCAGCGGCCTTGCGGACAGCTACGGCGCGTCGAGTACTCACATTGGTGTTCGTCCGGTCTTCCGATTATATTTGTGAAAGGAGTTTTCCAATGCAAAATAAAGATGATACACCAAACTGGCTTAAACAGTATCACGCCGAACTCATGCACCATGGTGTGAAAGGCCAGAAATGGGGCGTTCGGAATGGTCCTCCATATCCTATTGACAGATCTGGTGAAAGTAGTAAAATGAGAATATCGATATCAGAAGACAAATTTGTTAATTATGCACTTAATCCTGCTAAGGACCCTAATAAAGCAAGAGCATTTAAAGACGCTTTGGGATATACTATTAATAACGCAAATGAACTTATTCGCGATATTGCCTCGCATTTCGATGAGAACGAACTGGTCGAACGGGGAGATGTCGGTTTCGGAATGCGGTATCAGCAGATTATGCGATTAAAAGGACCGAATAACAAGGAAGCAAACGTGGTTACAGCATGGATTCAAGACGAAGATGGTTTTCGTCTTACCAGTGTTTATATTACAAAGAAAGGAGTAAAGAAATGACCATAAAAATGTATGACAAAGTGCTGTTGAAAGACGGAAGGACGGCATCCATAGTGGAAATCTTCAAAGATGGCGAGGCATATTTGGTGGATGTTGATCTTCCTGACAATGAGTGGGACACTATTGACATTAAATATTCTGATATTGAGAGTGTTATATCAAGTTGAAGAGGAGGCGTGTGACTCCAAAGTGAAAAAAAATGAAAGTAAAATGGAAAGGTAAAACTGAGTTTTTAGTTCTTACACATGATAAAGTTTATACTGTTCTCGCAAACGAAAAAGGATGGTATCGTCTGGTAGATGATAGCGGAGAAGATTATTTATATCCTCCGGAAGAATTTGAAATCATTGAAAAATAGAACACCTGCATAGCCCGTTTTTGTCTTAGCAGACAGAGGCGGGCTATTTTTATGCCCATCAGAAAGGAGAACGTAAAATGAGCAAATTCTCGATGAAATTGGGACAGGCATCTCCAACCATCTTGACCTGTTTAGGGGCTGCCGGGGTTATCGGTACAGCCGTATCAGCGGTCCGCGCTACACCGAAAGCGCTGCGGCTGATCAAAGCAAAAAAGGATGACCTGAAAACGGACGAATTAACTACAGCA
This sequence comes from uncultured Lachnospiraceae bacterium, assembly GCA_947626985.1. Classification (GTDB taxonomy): domain Bacteria; phylum Bacillota; class Clostridia; order Lachnospirales; family Lachnospiraceae; genus Blautia_A. The sequence goes on from CANQUG010000016.1 coordinate 34,272, forward strand.
GAACTGATACGGACAACTGGACAGTGTTATATTCCCTCTGTCCTGATAGGGATTGGTACGATCACCTGTATTATAGGCATCGGAGCATTGGAAAAGCATAATCGGGCAGCTTTATCCAGTGCGTACGCATTACTGAATGAATCTTATAAAGAGTATCGAAAGGCGGCCAAACAGGTTTACGGAGAAGACGCTGACAACAAAATCCATGCAGAAATGGCGAAGGATGCCATGGTAGCCTCATGTGACTGGGGGTATCAGGTTTATAACATGGACATGGATCCGGAAAGTGAGTATCTGCTCTTTTATGACCTGACGTCCAAGAGGTATTTCAATACCACTATGGCGGCTGTCTTAAACGCTCAATATCATGTGAACCGGAATCTTGCAATAAGGGGATACTGTTCTTTAAACGAATACCTGTCTTTTCTGGGTATTGACGGTGTTGAATACGGAGATGAAATGGGTTGGGATATTGAATTCATGGCAGACGATACGGATGCTTACTGGTTGGATTTTGATAATCAGAAAACGACTTTGGAAGATGGGCTGGAGTGTATTCTGATTGATACGATGGCCTTGAACAAAATTGAATAGACGCAAGTTTTACACGTCCTTTAATGAAGGGAGGTGATACTTCATGACACATAAGGAAGTTATCAAAGTAATTGGTATGGCGGCGACGGTAGTCAGTATGGCGGCATCGCTGATATCTGACTGGGTCGACAACCAGAAAATGGATGCGTTGGTAGAAGAAAAAGTAAATGAAGTAATTGCGAAAAACAATATGAAAAAGGAAGAGCTGTAACGTGGGCTCTTCTTTTCTGCTTTTATTTAAGGAGGAACAACTATGGTAATAATGAACACCGAAGGAAAAGTCAAAGTTTCACGTACGTATGAGGCCGAAATGGATGTGAATGATATTCAGATCGGAGACAAGATTTCGATCAGGTTTGGAAATTTTGGCGAGTTTACCGCGACGGCCCGCAGGATCACTGATCAGGGTGTGCTGTTTGTATTTGACAAGTGCCCAAGATTCATGATGACAAAATCGCAGAAAGCTGTTACGGGCGAGAGCGATGGTGGCCAGGACAATGATATTTCGAAAGGAGAAACCAAATGAAGCAGAAGATTATGAAAGCACTCCGGCCGGTCCAGATCTCCATTCAAAAGCGGAGCCCGGAAATCCTGACTGGAATTGGAATTGCCGGAGCGATTATTGCAACAGTGATGGCTGTAAAAGCTACTCCGAAGGCACTTTCCCTTATGGGGGAGAAAAAGAAAGATCTCGAGAAGGAACAGCTGTCTCCTGTTGAGACAGTAAAGACCTGCTGGTCCTGCTATGTTCCGGCCGCGGTTACCGGAGGATTCTCTATTGCGTGCCTGATAGGAGCAAATTCTGTCCATCTCAAAAGAAATGCGGCGCTGGCGACGGCCTTCACATTATCCGAGACCACTTTGAAGGAGTATAAGGAGAAAGTGGCAGAAAAGATCGGACAGAAGAAAGAACAGGATATTCGGGATGAAATTGCGAAGGACAAGATTACCAGGGATCCTGTAAGCAGCAACGAAGTGATACTCACCGGAAAGGGCAATACACTGTGTTACGACGCTGTCTCAGGAAGATATTTCAGATCGGACAGGGATAAGATCGACAAAGCGCTGAACGAGCTCAACCGCCGTATGATGAGTGAGATGTATATTTCTCTGAACGACTTTTACGACGAAATAGGATTATCCAGAATTGGCCTGGGCGATGTTTTGGGGTGGAATATCGAAAAAGGTTTCATCAGTCCTGAATTCAGTTATCAGGGTGCGGAAGATGGAACGCCGTGTCTGGTGATCAGTTATCTTGTGGACCCGCAGTATAATTTTTTCTCGTAAGGTAAATTCGCAAAATAAACACGCGCTGTAATGAAAGAGAACTATTAACATTCTTATATTTGAAAGGAGATTAAAACATGGAAACGAACGAAATCATGGAGAACGAAGAGGTTAAGGAAGCAGTGGAAAAAACAGCGGAGGTTGTAGCGAAGGAAGTTTCTGACTCTACCCGGCTGAAAGATTTTTGTCTCGGCGGTTTGGCGGGAGCGATCAGCGTGTTAGCTGTAAAGTATGTCGTCATTCCGGCAGTAAAGAAAATCAGAGAGAAGAGAAAGAAAAATCCGGATGTGATCGATGCTGATTATACTGAAATCGATACCGGGAATGATTCGGACGAAGAAAAATCCGAAAAGAAATAAGAAGAAGTGTTCTTGAAAAAGGAGGGCGTCTGTAACAGGGCGCTTTCCTTTTTTTTCGTGTTTGGAGGTGAGTTTTATGGACCAATACACATATGATGGTCCGGTTATGGAGTTTAACAGGTGTATTTCCGACAGATGGAAAGGGACTACCTATGCGGTTTCTGAAAAGAAGGCCAGAAATAATCTGGCTTATCAGTTCAAAATTAATCATAACCGGCTTACTTCCGCAAAGATCTCTCTTCCCGGCAAACTGATCCGAAATTGAAAGGAGAAGAAATGAAATATTACGTAAATTGTGATTTCCTTGTAGCCATCGGCTCAGCGGCGGTCGGTTTGGTTGGCCTTGGTTATGGGATTGGGATTCACTGCAAAATGAAAAAGCTTTGCGAGAAACTTGACATGACAATCGAGGATATTTCTAAAAATACGGAAGTTGACATTCCGAAGGAAGTGATCAACAGGGCAGTAGAAGAAGCTGCCAGGAGATCTGCTGCGACAGCAGTCAGGGACACTACTTCAGCGATAGTCAAAGAAATGAATTCCGATATTCATAACAAAGTATCAGCTGCGGTAGACAATGAGCGCAAGAACATTGCGGATAAAGTCACCAGCAAAATCTCCGAGAGAGTATCCAAAATCGATGAGAGCAGTCTGCGCAATGAAGTTGTTGAAAAGGCGAAAAAGCAGATTGCTGATAAATTTAATGACAAGCTGGATGATGTTTTGGAGGACTTCAATGCCAATCTGAGAAATGTATCCAGAATTTACAGCTCTATTGCCGGCTCGATGGCTGGAAATAAAGAAATGGCGTTTAAGATCGGGTAAAGAAAGGAAGCGGAAAATGGAAGAATACGGACCAAACTCTTATAGGTCAAGGTCACAGGAAAAACAGAAAAAAGATCTTCCCGAAAAGAAAGTGGAGAAAGTGATTCTTGGTTCGGCAAAGTCTCGAAAAAAAGGGGATATCCAGAAATTTGCGGATGTATTTATTTCTGAGGATGTCGCGAATGTAAAGTCTTATATCATTTTGGATGTGATCATTCCGGCAGTGAAAAAAGCTATTTCGGACGTTGTCACGAACGGTATCGATATGATTTTGTATGGGGAATCCGGAAAGAATCGGAAAAGTCAGTACACGACAAAGGTTTCCTACGGGCAGCATTACAGCGGCGGCAGTCGCGATTCCAGAGAAATCACTCAGAAAAAGGGGTTCAATTACGATGACATTATATTTGAGAACCGCGGGGACGCGGAGTCTGTCCTTGATGCCATGAATGACATTATCAGTCAATATGGGGTAGTCAGCGTCGGAGACCTGTATGACCTTGCGGATGTCTCGACGGATAACTTTACGGTTAATAAATACGGATGGACGGATATCAGCGGATGCAAAGCAGTGAGAGTACGTGATGGCTATATTCTCAGACTGCCTAAGGCATCCCCGATAAATTGAGGTGAATGATGATTAGAGATGATATTTTAGCTAAGGCATCCTCCATTATTAATGGTGAGCGGGAAGGTACTTATGGAAGACCGGAAAACAGCTTTACAGTAATCTCAGAACTGTGGAGCGCGTATTTGAGACGGAGCATAACGCCGACGGATGTGGCAAATCTTATGATTCTTTTAAAGATCGCCCGCAACTGCTCTGGCGTTTATAAAGCAGATAACTGGATTGATATTTGTGGATATGCCGCGTTAGGCGGAGAAATACAGGAAAAGGAGAATAGCGAACAATGACGAAAAGAAAAATTACAAACAAATTGACAGAAACTATCAACAAAGCTGGTTTTAAACTGCAGAAGCACAGTCCTGAAATCCTTCTGGTTTGTGGGGCGGTGGGAGCTGTTGTAAGTGCTGTTGTGGCCTGCAGGGCAACCCTGAAAGTTGACGTAATCATGAGTGACGTCGAAGAAAAAATGAACAAAATCCATGAGGCGGAGGAAACGGGACACACAGAAACCGGATTGGAGTATTCCAAAGAAGATGCCAAAAAGGATACAGCGCTTGTCTATGCGCAGACGGGGATGAAACTTGCAAAACTGTACGCTCCGGCCGCAGCCATTGGAGCGATATCCCTGACAAGTATTTTTGCTTCCAATAACATTCTGAAGAAGAGAAATGTTGCCATTACAGCTGCGTACGCGGCGATTGACCAGAGCTTTAAAGATTACCGCGGCAGAGTGATTGAACGTTTCGGAAAAGATATCGACAAAGAACTGAAATACAATCTCAAGTCGGAAGAGACGACAGAAGAGGTAACGGACGAAACAACCGGCGAAAAGAAGGAGATGACAAAAACTAATTTTGTCGTGAAGCCTTCTGATATAAGCGGTTACGCAAGATTCTTTGAGAAATATACACAGGACGATGACGGAAACTGCATCCTGAATCCTCACTGGGATCCCAATAATGAGTACAATCTTATGTTTATCAAAGCTCAGGAGAGATATGCAAACGATCTGCTTATATCAAAGAAACGGCTGTTTTTAAACGAGGTCTACAGGATGCTTGGCCTTCCGGAAACAAAAGCAGGTCAGGTCGTTGGATGGGTCTATAATCCCGACCATCCGATTGGGGACAACTATGTAGACTTTGGCCTTTATTCGGATAATCTGAGTTATTCAGATTTTGTAAATGGATGTGAACCGGCGATTCTTTTGGACTTTAATGTCGATGGGAATATCTGGGAATTAATGTGAAGAGAAGGTCTCCAGACCTGTAACTCTGGAAATCCGTACCAGGATATGTTTGACTACCCCTGGCTCGGTTCAAAAGAGCTGAGGGTAGTCTATTGATATTTGTGAAAGGAGATGTGACTTATGAACAATTTAGTAACTGCATTCCTGTCTTATACTCTGGCTGCCCTGGCCGGAATATGTTTTGTAAGCGGAGTATCCTTATTGTCCGGGAGAGGAGAAGAAAGATGATGGACGAAGTGGAGCGTGTGCTTTCATTATTGGATTATACGCTGGACAGTCGCACAAAACGTCATATTGCCGGTGGTATTTTGTTGAGTATGTCTATGTTTTTTACCGGCCTTGCTTTGACTGTAATGACCATAAGGAACGAAGAGTAGATTGAGAAAGGAAAAATTAATGAAAAAACTAAGTGGATTATTTATATTTATTGCCGGCGCTGCGGCTGGTTCGCTGGTGACATGGAGATATACGAAAAAGATTTACGAGCAGCGTGCGCAGGAGGAAATAGATTCCGTGAAGGAAGCATATATAAAGAAGCCCTCAAATAAAAAGGCAAAAAATCCCGCGGAAGAAAAACCGGAAAACAAAGATAACAGCTCTGATTCATATCATGATATTTTGAGAAAAGAGCAATATGTCACAAGTGATAAATCCCCGACACCGGAAAACAAACCGTATTATGTGATCTCTCCTGAGGAATTTGGAGAGATCGAGGAATATGAGCAGATCAGTCTCACTTATTACGCTGATCAGATTCTGGCGGACGAAAATGATGATGTGATAAAAGATATCGACGCAGTGATCGGGGCAGAATCTCTGACTCATTTCGGAGAATATGAGGATGATTCCGTATTTGTGAGAAATGACAGACTGAAATGCGACTTTGAAATTCTTATGGACACCCGCTTATATTCGGAGGTTCTAAGAAAACGGCCGCATAAAAAGGAGGCCTAAATGACAAAGAACGAGCTGAATAACAGATATTTTCGCTGGATGTGCCAGCTCGTATCAGATCGGCGATACTTAAGGGGTCGGTCCTATCGGCGGCTTTTACAGTTTCTTCATAGTGTGGACTTTGTCTATTCGATACCTATGGACGGAAACCGGGAAGCGGACGGGATCGATCTTCGGTATCGTTTTGGGTATGAGAATTCATATAATGACTCATATATTGCATTAAATCTGGATGACCATCCATGCAGCATCCTGGAAATGATGGTTGCTCTTGCTATCCGATGCGAAGAGAACATTATGGACGACCCTGATATTGGAGACAGGACCGGCAAATGGTTTTGGGGCATGATTGAAAATCTTGGCCTGACTTGTATGGATGACGCAAATTATGACCAGCTGTATGTCAGCAAAGTGGTGGAACATTTTCTGAACCGTGACTACAAAAAGAATGGCAGAGGAGGTTTATTTACGGTGAAACATTCCGGGTATGATTTGCGGACCGTGGAAATCTGGTGTCAGATGTGCTGGTATCTGGATGAGCTGTGCGCCGCTGGATAAGAAAGGAGAGCATATAATGAAATGATTGATTTTATGGTGATTTCGACACGTAGCACGAAGCGTGGTGTAATTGAAATCTATCCAAAGTTCATTGTCAGGAAAAGTGAAGATCTTATGATACGGGGTGGCGATTTTTACGCTGTCTGGATCGAGGAACGCGGTTTATGGTCGACGGACGAACAGGATGCGCTGCAATTGATAGACCGGGAACTGGATAGATACGCAGAGGAAAATCGCCAGCGTTTTGATACGGACATAAAAGTCCTTCATATGTGGGATGCGGAGTCCGGCATGATTGACTCCTGGCATAAGTATTGCCAGAAGCAGCTGCGGGACTCTTTTCATATGCTGGACGAGAAACTGATATTTTCCAATACAAAGACAGACAAAAAGGATTATGCCAGTAAAAAGCTGAATTATCCGCTGGAAGCCGGAAATATATCCGCCTATGACAAACTGATGTCTGTTTTATATTCTGAAGAAGAACGGCACAAGATTGAGTGGGCAATTGGCGCCATCGTTACCGGAGAATCGAAAAAACTGCAGAAATTTCTGGTGCTGTACGGATCTGTTGGAACTGGGAAGTCGACCGTGCTGAATATTATCCAACAGCTTTTTGATGGATATTGTGCAGTGTTTGAGGCCAAGGCACTTGGATCCGCAAGCAACCCGTTCGCTCTGGAAGCTTTCAGGAACAATCCGCTGGTGGCAATTCAACATGATGGTGATTTGTCCAGGATCGAGGATAATACAAGACTTAACAGTCTGATTTCTCATGAAAAGATGATCGTGAATGAGAAGTTCAAATCAACGTATGCCAACAGCTTTAAATGTTTCCTGTTTATGGGGACAAATAAACCGGTAAAAATCACAGATGCAAAGTCGGGTCTGATCCGGAGACTTATCGATGTGTCCCCAACCGGAAATAAGCTGCCCCAGGGGGAGTATAAGGCAACTGTGAAGCAGATCGAATTTGAACTGGGTGCGATCGCGTATCATTGTCAGGAAGTGTATTTGGAGGATCCCGCAAAGTATGATGATTATATTCCAATTACGATGCTGGGGGCGTCAAACGACTTCTACAATTACATCATCGATTCGTACCATGTGTTTAAGAAGGAAGACGGGACAACCCTGAAAGCAGCATGGGAGATGTATAAGACATATTGTGAGGAAGCGAAGGTATTATATTCCCTTTCTCAAAGAGCGTTCAAAGAGGAACTGAAAAACTATTTCCGGGATTTTAACGAACGATTCAACCTCGATGATGGTTCCAGAGTTCGAAGCTATTACTCCGGTTTCAGAACGGACAAATTTGAGCCCGAAAAAAAATCAGAAGCGGATACTCAGCCACCAAAACCGGATACATGGCTGAAATTTGACCAGGATAAGTCCCTGTTTGATGAATTATACGCTTCTTACCCTGCACAGTACGCCTCTGAAAACGGCAGGCCATTAAAAAAGTGGGAGAATGTCACGACTACTCTTGGCGATCTTGATACAACAAAGGTGCACTATCTTAAAGGCCCGCCTCAGCTGATCTTTATGGACTTTGATATTCCGGACGAGAGCGGAAACAAGTCTTTTGAAAAGAATCTTGAAGCTGCCGGGAAATTCCCTCCGACTTATGCTGAGTTGAGTAAATCCGGAGCCGGCATTCATCTCTATTATATTTACTCCGGAGACACATCAAGACTGAGCCGGTTTTTTGATGAACATATTGAGGTAAAAGTACCAAGCGGCAACAGTTCCATTCGCCGAATGCTGACAAAGTGCAACAATTTGCCGGTTGCAACAATCAGTTCCGGTTTGCCAATGAAAGAAGAAAGCAAAGTGATTAATTTTGATGCGATAAAGAGTGAGAAAGGGCTCAGAAACCTGATCAAACGGAATCTGGACAAGACAATTCATTCCGGTACCAAGCCCAGCATCGACTTTATCTATAAGATTCTGGACGAAGCCTATTCAAGCGGGCTTAAATACGATGTTACGGACATGAGGAATGCAGTATTGGCGTTTGCTGCCGGCAGTACCCATAATTCCAGTTATTGTATCAAGCTCGTCAACAAGATGAGGTTTAAATCGAGCGAAGCTTCTGAGCCGGTAAAAAATGAACAGGCAAAACTGGTGTTTTACGATGTGGAAGTATTTCCAAATTTGTTTCTTGTAAACTGGAAATTGGAAGGCGAAGGAAAACCTGTTGTGCGGATGATCAATCCAACGCCTTCGGAAATTGAGGAACTGATGCAGTTCCGTCTGGTCGGTTTTAACTGCCGGCGGTATGATAACCATATTTTGTACGCAAGACTTATCGGTTACACGAACGAGCAGCTTTATAATTTGTCCCAAAAGATTGTTGGGACTAAGAAAGGAGCCAATAACGACTGCTTCTTTGGCGAAGCTTACAATGTCAGCTACACGGATGTGCACGACTTCTGCAGTAAGAAGCAGTCACTGAAGAAATGGGAAATCGAGCTGGGAATCCATCATAAAGAGCTTGGGCTGCCATGGGATCAGCCAGTACCTGAAGAGCTGTGGCTGAAGGTAGCGGAATATTGTGATAATGATGTATTGGCAACAGAAGCAGTATTTAATGCCTGCAGAGCAGACTTCACAGCAAGACGGATCCTGGCGGATGTTGCGGGTATGACAGTGAACGATACAACAAACAGCCTGACTACCAGAATTATATTTGGAACCAACCGTACGCCTCAGGCTCAGTTCAATTACCGGGATATGGGAGATACATCTGTGAATCATTCGGGTGTAACCGGAGTTATTGTTTCGGGAGGCAATATATCCAAAGTTGATGAAGACTATACGGTTCTGGATGGTTCTGGAAGACCGGTCTTTCCGGGGTATAAGTACGAGCAGGGGCTCTCTACCTATCGCGGAGAAGATGTCGGGGAAGGCGGCTATGTCTATGCAGAGCCTGGTGTATACGGCGATGTTGCCTTGTTGGATATTGCTTCCATGCATCCAAGCAGTATTGTGGCTGAGAATCTTTTCGGCAATGACTATACGCAGCGGTTTAAAGAGATTCTGGATGCCCGTATCGCCATTAAGCATAAGGAATTCGATAAAGCGAAAAATATGCTGGGAGGAAAGTTGGCAAAATATCTGGATGATGAGGAAGCTGCAGCTGACCTGGCACAGGCCCTGAAGATTGCCATCAATTCTGTATATGGCTTAACATCAGCAAAATTTGATAATCCCTTCCGTGATATTCGTAACAAAGATAACATCGTGGCAAAACGCGGAGCTTTATTCATGATCAATCTGAAGCATGAGGTTCAGAAGAGAGGCTTCACAGTCGCGCATATCAAGACGGACTCCATTAAGATTCCGGACGCAACGCCTGAGATTATTGACTTTGTTATGAGTTACGGGAAACTATACGGGTACACATTTGAGCACGAGGCTACTTATGACAGAATGTGCCTGGTGAACGATGCCGTGTATATTGCAAAATATAAGGATGGAAAGCATGCCGGCGAATGGACAGCAACCGGCACTCAGTTCCAGGTTCCGTACGTGTTCAAGAAGCTTTTCAGCAAAGAAGATATTTGCTTCGAGGACATGTGTGAAACAAAATCGGTAAGTACGGCAATTTACATTGACAGGAGCCCAGACGAGGCGGCAGTGTATATCAACAATATGGACAGCATTGAGGATAACAGCTCTGATATTCTGTTAAGCGATGGTCATTCTCTCCATTTTGTCGGAAAGGTTGGACTATTTACTCCGGTTATTGAAGGAGCTGGAGGCGGATCACTCGTAAGACAGAGCGTAGATAAGGATGGCAACATCAAATACGACTCTGTTACGGGCGCCAAAGATTACTTATGGATGGAATCCGAAATGGTGAAGGAGCTTGGTAAAGAAAAAGATATTGACCGCTCTTATTATGACAAACTGGTGAATGATGCTGTTGAAGCCATTTCCAAATACGGAGATTTCGAATGGTTTGTTTCGGACGATCCGTACATTTCAGAACTTGGCGCAAATGATGGGGACATAGATTGCTCTGTACCTCTGACCCCTCTTTGTGGAGAAACACACTTCACGAGTTGTTCTGAATGCCCAAATTTTTACAAAGACCAGTCCTGTGTGACTTGCAGTCTTGGCTATGATATTTCAAAACATGCTGCAAAATGTGAACCCATGAATCTTCCGGAAACAGACCTGGAGGACGAGGATGAATATTTACCATTTAATTAAACAATAAAGAAGGAGACAAAAAGCAATGGCAAACAGAGTAGAGAACAACATTATTATGGAGAATGCTCACATTATCTTTCGGAACTTTTCTGGAAAAGAGGAAAAGTATAACCGGGCAGGAAACCGAAATTTCTGTGTGATCATTGATGATCTGGATCTTGTTGACCGGCTAAGAAGTGAAGGGTGGAATATTCGAGAACTTCCCGCCCGCAATGAGGGTGACAGAGACCTGTATTATCTTCAGGTAAGGGTCAACTATGATAACACACCGCCCAAGGTGTATCTGATTACCCGAACCAGCAAAACTTTACTGGATGAAGAATCCATTGATTCCCTGGACTATGCGGAAATCCGCAATGTCGATTTGACAATCCGCCCGTATAACTGGGAAGTAAATGGAAAGACCGGCGTGAAAGCATATTTGAAAACCATGTATGTGACGATCGAAGAAGATGAATTTGCGGATAAGTATGCAAATATGTAAAGCATTGGAAGAGAAAGAGTCTTTGCTGTTTTTGTGAAGGCTCTTTCATTTTTTATTTAAGAAAGGAGACTGCATCTAATGGACGACGAAAACTACATGGAAGTATATTTTGACCAGTATTGTAAGACCTGCAGGCATGAAAAACTTGACGACGCCCTGGACCCCTGCAATAAGTGTCTGGACGAATGTGTAAATGTTAACTCACATAAGCCGGTATTTTGGGAGGAGAAGGAATGAAGCAACCTAAAAAATTGGTTCGAAGTCAGAAGAAGATTCTGTCTGAAAATTCTCTTGACTGGAAAGAATGGATGCTCGTCAAAGAGACAGCATTATATTTACAGATCACCAATAAAACAACTGGCGAAGTGAAATGTGTAGAAAAACTAAGGAAAAGGGAAAAAAGATGAACAGGGAATTCGATGTAATTGACCAGGAATCTTATAAGAGCGGATACACGGCCGGAGCGCTTGAAAGCTATGTTTTATGCAGAAACAGATTTTCCAAAAATCTCGAAAGAGAATACTGGCGCATGTTATATTTCCTGAAGCAAAAACTGTATGGGCTTTTACTGGCAATCTTCACTGTTTTTGCTGTGGTCGTACTGAATGGTGATGCCACAATAGCAGTATTCACTGTTCCCATCAGTGTGCTGCTTATTTTCAGTAGAAAAATGATTCTTGTCAAGGATTTTTACTGGAGAGAAAGGGATTGCGGGAGGAGGAACAGGGCGAAGTGAATTCTATGAAATTTGAACTTGGTAAGACCGTTGCAACTACAGGTGTACATTGCAAAATGCAGGAGGATAAGGGCTTTGATTCGTTTGTAAAAAGATCTTTAGAGCGCTATAGTAACTGCGATTGGGGCGATACCTGTGAAGAAGATAAACTGGAAAATGAGAAGTCACTAAAAAACGGAGAACGGATTCTTGCAGTTTACGAGCATGGAGACGATACAATCTGGATCATAACGGAATGGGACAGAAGTGTTACAACGATTTTGTTTCCGAGTGAGTATTAGGCCATGACAGCAATATAAAAAATGGATAGGAGGATATGTTTTATGTTAGATGGTTTGAAACCGGTTAAACTTTCTCCTGAGGCTGGAGCTAAGTATGAACTTATTACATCCGAGCTTCAAGAGCTCTCAAGTCTTTCGCATATGTCATGGGGTTTGCTTTCTCGCAATGCATATAAGTTAGATTTGAGAATTGCTTTTGCAGCCGGAGTCGTAGCAGGTTTGGCTGCTGGCAGAATTATTTCGGTTGGAAAACGTGTACGCACGAAAATAAAGCATAACAAAAACAAGGATGAGAAAGAAGCCTGATAATATGTCGGCAATAATTTTGGACGATCATCAAATAGATGCTATTAAGAGAATGAAAAATGGCTGTATTCTTTACGGAGGAGTTGGAAGCGGAAAGTCTCGAACGTCATTGGCATATTACTTTTTGCATGAGGGTGGAAGTTTTGACGAAGAGTATGTCCCTATGTCGGATCCTCCTAAAGATCTATATATTATCACGACAGCTAGAAAACGAGATACTCTGGAGTGGGAAGGGGAGCTTTCTCCTTTCCTGCTTTCTACGAATCCTGCAGTGAATTTATATTCCAATCAGGTTGTTGTAGATTCCTGGAACAAAATTAAAAAATATGAAGAGATTACAGATTCATTCTTTATATTTGATGAACAGCGTGTGGTTGGTTCAGGAACATGGGTGAAAGCATTTCTGAAGATAGCAAGACATAATGAGTGGATTTTACTGTCTGCTACACCTGGAGATACCTGGCAGGATTATATTCCGGTGTTCATAGCCAATGGATTCTATAAAAATCGAACTGAATTCTCCAGAGAACATATTGTTTACAGCCGGTTCAGCAAATATCCGAAAGTAGAACGATATTTGAATGTGGGCCGTCTGATTAGACAACGGAACAGCATCCTTGTCAATATGGATTGTCAGCGTCAGACAATTTCGCATCACGAAGATATTTATGTGTCTTACGATATAGAAAAGTATAAAGATGTGTCCCGTACTCGGTGGAATCCATATAAGGATGAACCGATTATGAATGCTGGGGAGCTGTGCTATGTCTGGAGAAAAATTGTAAACAGTTCGGAAGCCAGGCAAATGACCTTGCTGGAAATTGCGGAAAAGCAGTCACGAGTCATTATATTTTACAACTTTGACTATGAATTGGAACTGCTTAGAAAAATATTTCTCGGTCGTGCAGATTGCGGACCTGGCGGGGATTTTGAGATGGCTGAATGGAATGGACATTTGCATCAGCCGATACCGGAATCGAAAAGATGGGTGTATCTTGTTCAGTACAATGCCGGAGCGGAAGGGTGGAACTGTATTAAAACGGACACAATTATATTTTACTCGCAAAACTACTCTTATAAGATCATGCAGCAGGCGGCTGGACGAATTGACAGGCTGAATACCCCATATAAGGATTTGTACTATTACCATTTGAAATCCAGATCCGGGATTGACCTGGCAATCAGCAGAGCCTTAAAGAACAAAAAAGACTTTAACGAGTCAAGATTTGTAAAGTGGTAAGAAGGAGGATATATGAATAGAGGCAGTCTGGAATTTGAAAAGTTTTTCTCTTTACGCAATATATACAAATCCTTTTATGGAAAGAAAGTCAAAACACGTTTTCGAAAGGAGAAAAAAAACTATGAAGCAGAAACTCGAATGGGTCAAAAAACATAAGAAAGAACTCTTAATTGGTGCTGGAACCGTAGTCAGCACAGTAGCGTTAATTGCAATCGGCGTGAAGTGTTCAAAGCTCAGGCTAAATGGAACTGGAAAAATCGTTGATGAAGATATTTTTACATCGCTGGCTCCGGCTATCGAAGAAGCTGTATTGGATAAGAGTTTGGAGAAAATTATTCTTGAAAGAACCTATGATATGGGTGATAATATTGCAAAATTTGTGACAATTAATATTGAGAATGTGTATGGAAATTAATATTAGAAAAGGAGTCCTGAACAAGGGCTCTTTTCTCTTTGCACAGAAAGGAGACAATATATTCATGATATTTAAACCACGGCCAATAGGAGAATACCAATATAGAAAAATGCCGCCACAGGTTAGAAAGTATCTTAGAAACTTTTTGGGAAAAGAACAATACAAAAACCTAATGGCGGCAATCACTTTACGCAGATGGATTATAATGTCTGGACCAGAATGCTCTGGAAAATCAACAGTTGGTTCTATTTTAAAGGCTATCGGATATCCTTATGTACTTGATGAAGGGGACGAGGCTTTTATCATTCATACGGCTGGTAAGCTGACTGATTTGACATCCACGCGTGATATTCTCGAATCGCTGGGGATCGACTCGAAATGTTGAAGCATAGGTATGGATCATGTGTAAGATGGGCGGCACGATATCCTAACTCTAGTAGGACTTTATTCATCGAATCGTTACTTAAGTAAAAACCGTATGCATATGTTGTCATAAAGGCTTCTCTAATTTGGGATGTGTCTATTTTGTAATTGATACTTTCCTGAGGAATAATATACCTTTCAAGCCAACTGACAAGAATTTCATGTTTTTCATTTGTAAGTTCCATATGACTAACCTCCTTTTACGGGATTATACCACGAAATTTTTATGTTGGAAAGAAAAAAGCAAGTATTATACAGAAAGGAGAATGAGATATGAGTGATGCCAAAAAACTGGCAAATGATATTCTGGATTTTGTAAACGTATTTGGATATGATGAAAAGACCTTCGCGCAGACAATCTGCAAAGGACATAAAACACTGCAGCAGTCTACAATGAGATTGTTTATAGCGACCATACGAGAGATGGCAAAAGTTACTCCGGACGATAGGAATGCTGCTACAGTGGAACTGGCTAGGATTATCTCAGGTCTTGCGGATGAATATCCGTTACCGCTTATTTGAATGGGGGGTTATAAAAACGATGATTATCGCTGTGGATTTTGATGGTACATTGTGTGAAGATAAATGGCCAGATATTGGAAAGCCGAATGAAGACCTTCTTAACAATCTTGTAACGCTTAGACGGGAGGGTCACAAAGTGATTCTCTGGACCTGTCGGGTTGGTGAAAGATTAGAGGAGGCAATCCGCTGGTGTAAAAATCACGCATTGGAATTTGACGCTGTGAACGAAAATCTTCCGGAAGTTCTGGAATGGATGAAAACTGACAGCAGAAAGATTTATGCGGATCTGTATATTGATGATAAGGCACTTCAGAGATCGTACGATATTTCCAAAATATTTAACGAATATCCGTTAACAAACACAAGCACAATGTAACTGACGTTGTCTATACTGCATGATATGATTAACGCAAAAACAGCAGTCTCTATTATGAAAGGAGGATACTTAAATGGAACAAGGTTTTAATATCGAAGAAGGAGGAGTTATTGTTGCTTCGGTAGAAGCTGAAAGATTGATCCGATGGCTTGTTGAACACGGACATACTTATGAAGAAGCTTATGAATGCATCGCATTTATGGCCGGAAGAACTGACAAACCAAATAAAGAATCCAACTAAGTAAAGCGGAGAGGGCTTGCGGAAACGTAGGCTCTCTTTTTTATGTCCGGAACAGGAGAAGAAAATGAAAATATATAGAAAGATGAAATTTTATACGGAAAAACTGCAGATCGGCGATCAAATAAAAGTGAATCTCAAGGGATTCGGAAAATTCACCGCTACAGTACAAAAAGTCCAGGATGATGGATATTTGTTTATGTTCGACGAATGTGTTGCCAAACATGTCATGAACGAAGACGAAACAAAGAAAGGCGGATATTCGGAATCTGATTTGTGGAACTGGATAAATGAAGAATTGTTGCCTGCTTTCCCGAGAAAGATTCGTGACAGAATGATTTATATTTCCATTCCATCCTATGGACAGATGTTTGGACACGATAAGTTTTATGATGACTATGTTGAACCGGATCATGATGAACAATTTGAGTTGATGAAAAACATCAGAAACCGAATCTGCACATATAAAAATAGATCTATAACCAATTATCTTAGTAATAGATTAGAAGGCTCTGATTACTGCTTAGCCATTGTGAACTCTAGCGGCAATCTGTACTACTCTAGCGCTTCGCGCTCTCATGGGGTTCGTCCGATTTTCTTTTTAGTTATGTAGATTTTTGGAAAAGGAGGAGACAGACAATGAGCTGTAGATATAAAAATGAATGCCCATCGTATTCCGGATGGTGCGAAGGTCCAAAACAAGATTTTTCGAAATGTATACCCTTTTTGGTAACGGCATATGAGAATGAAAAACAAAGAGCAAACAGATATGAGAAAAAGATCAGGGAATTAGATGTTAAACTGAATCATCTTTCTGACACGATAGATAAATTCTTTGAAATCGGATGCAAAAAACAAGGAAAGGAATAAATCATGATAAAACTTGAAAAAACAGAAGTAGTTGGTTTTGAGGCAGCAGTTCGCGGGATGCGGAATCCTATGAACAGTTGGAAGAATAGTGATAGTCAATATTGCAAAGATTATTCCTGGTGTCATGGATGTCCTTTGGCTGATGATAACTACCACTTATGCGACCATTATAGTAAATTTACTCGGAGTGAAAATCCCTATGTCGTTGGTCCGAAGGATCACGAGTTAATGATGAAGCTTGCCAAAGGCGGATCCGTTCACGCAAAGTATCGGAGAATGATTGTGGTGTACGTGGATATTACAGCTCCTTTATACTGGTGGAAGGAGTTTGATACTTATAAGGTTGGCACGGTTGCAAATTCCTGCAGCACAATGCATAAGATTCACGCAAAGGAGTTTACGTTGGACGATTTCTCTCACGAACACTTGGTTGTGGCAAGTCTTAATTCCTTGAAACGAACGATAGAAGACTTGAACGCGTGCCGCGAGGGATATTTGAACGAAAAAATTTCGAATGATCCAGAATGGAAAAAGAAGTCTGGTGGCAGATGATCCAGCTCCTTCCCAGCTCTTACAACCAGAAACGGACGGTTATGCTGAATTACGAAGTCCTGGCCGGCATTTATCCTTCTCGTAAGAATCATAAGCTTGATGAATGGCATGATTTCTGTCACTGGATTGAAAATCTGCCGTATAGTGAGGTGATTACAGTAGGTGATTAAACTTTTGATTCTTATGGCTATTACTGCAATGTGGATAATTCTTATACTTAGTTTGGATTCTTTTTTCTACGATCATAAAACAGCAAGTGTTGTATTCTACATTGTTTTAGTTGTACTGTTATTTCTTATTCTTCTTAGAATCTTCTATCTAATTGATACCAATAGTTCATATATACTAAACGGATTAACATGGATTAGAGATTGGTTGTTTAGTTGAAAAGAGGTGATTACAGTAGGTGATTAAACTTTTGATTCTCATGGTTCTTACTACAGTGTGGGTCGTTGTTGCATTTTGTCTAGACGCCTTCTTACTTAAACACAAAATTATAAATGCCCTGGTTTATGTCATTTCAACTGTTTTACTCCTGCTTATTGTGATAAGGCTTATTTATCTTATAGATATTAGCATCCCCATTATAATAAGCAAAATAAAATGGCTTAGGGATTGGCTGGTTAGCTGAAAGGAATAGGTGAATACGATGAAGAAATATAATGTAACAAAAGCTATTAACGAACTTACTGGTTTTCTAATGAAAAAATACAATGCAGATATCACGATAAGTATTAATAGAGTTCAGACAAGATTTGGCGACGATACCTCTTACACGATTGTATTGAGTCCTTGGGGGAGAAAATCTCCTCAGATATCTGTTAAAATAACAGATAGTGACATTTGGTGTACTAAACTCGAAGATATTATTCTTACAAAGATAGATTTGGCCATGGCAAAGGAGAGCTGGTAATGTATAAATGTTTGGTTACGGCTATATTTTTCGTGGTGAATCTATTTAATACAAGGTTTTGACAGAAACTATTTTATATTTTTAAAATAAAGCTACTGCATTGAATGAAATTAAGGTTGAGCAGGTACAACTTGTGAGGATATTTTTAACGTGTTATCCTTCGGCGCAAGTTCAATGTTTTTATTACTATTTAGCACAATAACCACTATATCTCGCACATATTTACCAATAAATGCTACTGAGCCAACAATGGCAACGGCCATTGCCCAATTAATGTTGGCTTCATAATAGTGGTAGTTAGGAGAAGTATTTGTTGTAAGATTATTATTCATAAGCATTCCTCCTTTGTGGATTTTGGTGCAGTAGCTTTATTATATAACTATGACACAGACATTTGTAAAAGGGAAGTGATGAAATGAGTGTACAGTATGATTTATATTTAGAGCAGCATAAGGTAAATGTCTTGAACGGTTTTAGATGGATTCAGGAGTATTTACCAGACCTTGCGGATGGCGCAGCTGAATGGCAAATTGAATTTGCTCATGACGAATCTAAATCTCATCCGGATGAGTATGAAGCATATGATGCATATTTTTATGGAGGAAATCCTTCATATGAGGTTGTTCAGAACTTTAATAAAGCCTGGCTCTTACATATACATCGAAATCCGCATCATTGGCAGTATTGGGTGTTGATTAATGATGATCCTGAAGAAGGTGAAAAAATTCTGGATATGCCTTACAATTATATTCTGGAGATGATTTGCGATTGGTGGTCATTCAGCTGGCAGAAGAAAGACTTGTTTGATATTTTCAACTGGTACGCTGAGCATAAGGACTATATGAAACTCAGTAACCAGACGAGAAAAACGGTAGAGAAGATTCTCAGACAGATGAAGGAAAAACTGACAGAGAACACTTACAATGCCGAACTCATGCACCATGGTATAAAAGGTCAGAAATGGGGTGTTCGGAATGGCCCACCGTATCCTATTGACAGAGCTGATAAGCATGATACAATAGTAAAAGATGCTATTGAATCCGGAGAAGTCTCTAAGAAGATCAACCGGGAGAAACAATTAAGACATACACAAGACCAACATTTACCAGGAAGAAGTTACATTAATGGTGATCTGGAGTATGCGCAGAAATTGGTGGATGAGTTGAGTGGGACTGGAGAAGCGCTTATGGATTCTAATGGAAGTTGGACTCATAAAGAACGTGTGAAAGCGTCTTACATTATTGGAAAACATGTTGACCCAATCACAGGAGAAGAAAGTCCACAAAACGAGGGCATAATTGTGTATTCAAAAACGGGAGCTCATATTTATCCAGCAAAGAAAGAGGAGGATTAATTATGTCATTGAAAGATTTTTATGGAAAAACCGTTAATATTGTAGCGGTGAACGGCAGAATGTTTAAAGGAAAGGTGATTGAATATTTTTATCCGGAAGACAATGACTCCGGACAGGAAAGTATCGCCATTCGAGATAAACTTAGTGGTAATCTTGTGGAATTTCCAGAAGAAGACATCAAATCCATCGAAGTCATATCAGAGCTCTGAATAAGGGCTCTTTTTATTTGATCTTATAGGAGACTTTTGTGCTTGTTCGATAAAATTGTTGAATGAGATGCATAAAATCGATTTATGGGCGTTTTACGACGCTACAGAGGCATTCTGGAAGGATGAAATACGAAAGGAGAATAATCATGTTAAAGGATATTTTAAAAGAATTAATTGCAATTAGAAAGGAACTCCAAGATATTAAACTAATCCTGAAGTTCCGTTGCTTAGGAAATGGTGTTAGAGTGGAACACGAAAGAGTGGACGGAAAATTAACACTCAAAAATCGCCGTATTCTTCCAGATCCTTTAGAAGAGCTTCGTAAAGAAGAGTATATTCTTCAACAATGTCGCGAGAACAAGCTCGATTTTCTTCCAGATAAGTAAATTGAGGGTTATGTTCTTTAAGCGTATAAGGAAGAATTCTTACTGCAATGTCGTGGGCTCGTTGTTCCATGTCATTCATATTGGTATGTCTCCTCTCAATAATTTTTTCAAAATTATAGCACTAGAATTAGGAGATTGTAAAGATATTTCAAACGATTGGGCCCTAACAAGGGCTCTTTCTTTTTATGTGGAAAGGAGGCACTATGAAACGTTGGATTATATTTTGCATCAGAAAAAGACTTCATCTGAAGAAGTTCGAAGCATTTCGGTTCTCCAACCAGAAGACCACGAACATTTATTACTTTAACAGCTCGGCCCTGATGAAAATTGAAAATGGAACACATATGCTTTCGAATGTCAGCCTGAATTGGCTGCTTAGTAAGGAGTGCAGAATCATCAGGATGCTGTAATTATATTTACATACCAAAAGGAGGATTAACACTATGGAAGTTGCACGTTTACTAATTTTGTTTCTGATCGCGTATATCAGCACATATTCCCTGATTGATCGTATCTGCAAATGTGTCGAATGCTGTTTCATTGCAAAGAGCATAGGAGCCGCATTGCAGGGCGATGACATGGACCTGGATGAGCTGCTTCTGGACAGTGACGAAGACAATGATTAATAATATTTGAAATGGGGATTGTTAAGCATGAATTACCAAAAAATCACACCAATCAGTGTTGCTGACGGACTTGGATGCCGGGTTGTTTTATGGGTGTCCGGATGTGAACATGATTGCGTTGGATGTCATAACCCAGATACGCATGACGCGGAGTCTGGGTATTTGTTCGGGGAGGAAGCAGAAAACCGGCTTTTTGAATTGCTTCAGCCTGAATATATTGCGGGGGTCACTTTCAGCGGAGGTGACCCTTTATATTTCCCCAATGTTGGTACGATTACCAGATTGGCAAAACGTACCAGGAGCGAATTTCCCAAAAAGGACATATGGGTCTATACCGGTTATTTGTACGAGGAAGTAAAAGACCTGGAGCTGATGCAGTACATTGACGTGCTTGTGGATGGAAAGTATGAGCAGGACAAACGATGTGTGGGTCAGTTCTATGGAAGCACAAATCAACGAATTATATTTTTAAAGAACGGGAGGGTACAGAACATTGATTACGAAAGTTATTAAAAGAAATGGAGAAGAAGTTCCATTTAATGAGAAGAAGATTACGAACGCAATCTCCAGGGCGAACGGCGAAGTGGAAGAAAAAGATCGTTTGACGGACAAGGAAATGGATATCGTAACCATGGCCGTCATTTACGAGATTGACATGCTGAATCGTGCAGTTGATGTGGAAGATATTCAGGAGATTGTTGAGACAGAACTGATGCGCGCCAAAGCGTATGAAGTGGCTAAACATTATATTCGATATCGCTATGATCATAAGCTGAAGCGGGAAAATGATACCGATAAGCGGATCCTGTCCATTGTTGAGTATCGGAACGAGGCTGTAAAACAGGAGAACAGCAACAAAGATCCGGAAATCATACCAACACAGCGAGATTATATTGCCGGGGAAATTTCGAAGGATATCACCATGCGAAAATTGCTCCCTGAGGCAGTCGTGCAGGCTCATGAGGATGGACGTATTCATTTCCATGATGCTGATTACTTTATTCAGCATTCCCACAACTGTGATCTGGTCAATCTGGAAGACATGCTGCAGAACGGTACCGTGATATCCGGCACACTGATCGAGAAGCCCCATACCTTCAGCACAGCCTGCAATATTGCTACCCAGATCATTGCACAGGTGGCCAGTTGCCAGTACGGAGGGCAATCTATCAGTCTTGCACATCTGGCGCCATTTGTGGATGACACGAGACAGAGGTATCGGAAGAAGTATGAAACATTGCTGACGGGCTACATGAGTAAAGCCATCTTTGATGATTTCATTGAAAAGCTGGTGGCAGAAGACATTACCAAAGGTGTTCAGACGATCCAGTATCAGGTCGTGACATTGATGACTACGAACGGTCAGGCTCCCTTTATCACCGTCTATATGGATATTAATGAAGCCAGGAATGAGCGTGAGAAGAAGGACCTTGCTGCCGTGATCGAAGAAACCCTGAGACAGCGTATTCAGGGTGTGAAGAATGAAGTGGGGGGTTGGGTGACTCCGGCGTTCCCGAAGCTCATCTATGCTCTTGATGAAAACAACATCCATTCCGAGTCGGAATACTACTATCTGACGGAGCTTGCTGCGGAATGTACGGCGAAGCGGATGGTTCCGGATTATATTTCGAATAAGGTGCAAAGAGATTTGAAGAACGGGGATACCTATACCTGTATGGGCTGCCGTTCTTTTCTTACGCCTGATCGCTTTACAGATGCCGGCGTCGGAAACATTGCGAAGGCTAAAAATTATATTCCGGGACTGCACAAATATTACGGACGCTTTAATCAAGGTGTGGTAACAATTAATCTTCCCGATGTCGCTTTGAGCTCTAAGGGAGATTTCGCAGCTTTTGATGAT
>CANQUG010000017.1 GCA_947626985.1 uncultured Lachnospiraceae bacterium
AGATCAATGAAGGGATACAGCTGACGAGGACCGGGGAGGCCATTAAGGTGGTGCTGCATCCCTGGGATGAGGTATAAAATCGGCGGAACGATAGCTGCTTTGGCAGTAATAATATATTAAGAAAGGAACAGAAAAAATGAAATACGAGAATATCAGAAAACAGGTTCTGGAAGCAATTTTACAGGCGGTTGATCAGGGGCTGATCCATGGGACCAGCGGAAATATTGCCCTGAGAGACAGCGAGAACAGAAATATCGTGGCGATTACGCCCAGCGGAATTTCCTATGCGGGTATGAAGGCAGAGGATATCGCCATTGTGGAGATGAAAGAGGACGGCACCAACGAGTGGATCGACGGACCCTACAAGCCATCATCCGAGCTGCCCATGCATACGGCAGTTATGCGTGCCAGACAGGACGTGAACGCTACAGTACATACTCACAGCATGTTTGCCACCATTATGGCTATGGGAGAAAATCCGGTGATCCGTCCCATCACTCCGCCTCAGTGCGAGTTCACGCCCATAGGGATCGTTCCCTTCACTATGCCGGGAAGCAATGACGTTGCTAAAAAGGTGGCGGACGCTCTCGGGGAGAAGGGCAGAGCCTGCCTGATCAAGAATCACGGTATGTTCAGCTGCGGAAAGGATATGAAGGCCGCAATGCATGCAACCATTTACACCGAGGAGATGGCTCAGACGACCTATTATGCCAAGGTTCTCGGCACCTATGAGCCTATGCCCGAGGAAGCGGAGCGGATGATGAAGGCGCTGATCGAGGCGGACCAGGCCGTTTAAAACACAGAAGGCATAATGAGAAGGAGTATGGAAAGAAATGAGTACAGCTGAAAACTACCTTTTGGGAATGGACTGCGGCACCACGAATATGAAGGCTGTGATTCTGTCGGAGGACGGAACGGTGGCGGCCGAGGCCCAGTGTCCCAGCCGGTTCCTTTCGCCGGGTCCCGGAATGCATGAGCAGGACGCCCGTGACTGGTGGGAAAACGCGGTCCGTATTTTCCGTGAACTGACAGAGCAGGCCGGACCTGAGGCAGCTGGAAGGATCCGGGGGATTTGCGTGAGTTCCCATACGGTTTCCATGCTTCCGGTGGACGAAAAGGGGGAACCGCTGCGGAACGCTATCACCTACCAGGACGTGCGTTCCTCGCGGGAGTTTTCGGAGCTTCTGGAAGCAGTGGGAGAAGAACGGTTCAACAGGATCATCGGGGGGAAGCCCTCCATTGCTTTTCTGCCCAATAAGCTTCTCTGGTTTAAAAAGCATGAGAGCGAATTGTTCTCCCGCACCGCAGCGGTTCTGCAGGCAAGCTCCTACATTAATTATAAGCTTACCGGGGTTTTGTCTTCGGATCTGGATCAGGCATGCAGAACTCAGTGTATGGATGTCGCCACCATGACGTGGTCGGAGGAGATCGGAGCTGCGCTTGGGGTGGATCTGGACAGTATTCTGCCGCCTGTCTATAAAACCGACGACGTGATCGGACGGGTGACCGCGGAAGCGGCAGCAGCTACCGGATTAAAGGAAGGGATCCCGGTTCTCGCGGGATGCTCGGACGCTCTGGCCGCCATGCATGCCACCGGAATCAGCCGTCTGGGAGAGGCGGGGGAATCCTCCGGCACCACATCCCTTGTATTTCTGGGAAGCGAAGCCAAGGGAACCCCGGATATTCCCGTCATATCAAGACCGGGCACCATAGAGGGGATCTCCTGGATGTTTGACGCGCCCATTCAGTCCAGCGGGGCTGCCATAAAATGGTACATCGACACCTTCGCGGCGGAGGAAAAGGAATACTGCAGGCAGAATGAAAGGAATATCTATGACTATCTCAATGAGCTGGCGCTGCAGTCCGAACCCGGAGCTGGCGGGCTGCTGTTTTTCCCCTATCTGCTGGGCGAACGGGCGCCGCTCTGGAACGACTATGCCAGAGGCATGTTTATCGGACTGACGATGACGACCACCAGAAGCGATCTGATCCGGGCAGTGTTTGAGGGAACCGCCTTCGCCCTTCGTCACGTGATGGAAACGATAAAAATTTCCGGAGCGGAAGCGGACTGTATCCGTATCTGCGGAGGAGGCGCCAGAAGCCGCACCTGGAACAGGATCAAAGCCGCCATGCTGCGCATACCGGTGAAGGTTCTGGATGAGACTTCCGGAAATGTTCCGGTGGGAGACGCCCTCATCGCAGGATGCAGAACCGGTGTGTTTAAAAATATGGCGGAGGCCACGGAGAAGGCGGTAAAGATAAAGGAAGTGATCCAGCCGGATCCGGAATGGGCGGCCGTATACGACAGGCTGTATCCTTATTACATCGGCATGTACCGGCATCTGGACGAAGACCTGAAGGGGCTGAAGCGTACGCTGGAGCTGTAATCACGGAACTGGTCGGTCCCATTTGATGGACACATATCGCAGCTCAAAGGGCTTCATCCGGGCCTGGTAGAGATATTCCGGCGTTTCACAGGCTATACGGCGGAGACGGATATCCGGAATCGTGTGAAAGACCTTCCGGTCGTCCGAGTACTGGTCCAGGAGGACTCCTCCGCAGGAAAGCCATTTTTCATATGCGCTGCCGGACTCATAATTGATGACCTCTTCGGTGATCAGCATGGCGCCGGAGGGCAGATCGGTAAGCCGGAGATGGATTTTCCGGTCCGGGTAAGCGGAGTAAAACCGGTTCACATCCTCCGGGCAAAAGGGCTCCAGCCACTGGGACTGGGGAATGTTGTAGTAGAACAGCATTCGTATTTCTTGTCCCTCCCGGGTAACGATGAAACCGTCTCCGCTGGTGAGACAGCGGCTTCCAAGGCGGGAAAGGTATACCAGAGCATAATAGGAAGCCTTTTTTCCTCCGGGCTGGGTGAGCAGTCCCCGGCTGCCGGAAAACTGGGGATTTCCCATGGCCCCCTCTGTGGTGCAGTCGCTGGCGAACCAGTAGCCGAAGTTTTCGAACTCCGT
This sequence comes from uncultured Lachnospiraceae bacterium, assembly GCA_947626985.1. Taxonomy (GTDB): domain Bacteria; phylum Bacillota; class Clostridia; order Lachnospirales; family Lachnospiraceae; genus Blautia_A. The sequence goes on from CANQUG010000017.1 coordinate 2,973, forward strand.
CCGGTGAGACAGTGTGATAAGAATAGGAAACATGGCCCCTGCGCAGCTGTCGCACACAGGATTCAGCTGAAAGGAGTAGTAGTATTCCATCAGGTGTATCGGCAGGTCCTCGGGGTATTTCAGCAGCCGGAGCTGATGCCGGAATTCCGCCTGAAAGGCATGAAGCTCAAAGGGCTGGATGCGGAAGGGCCGCAAAGTCTGAGTGAACGCCGCAAAGGAGAGATTCAGCTCCTGAGGCATACAGTCGTTCTGGGCGCAGAAGCGCAGATACTGCTTTGCGAAATTCATGCCCGCGCCGCTGCTGGTGATGGCCGGAGATACGATCTTTATGCCGGGAAGAATGGAACGAAGGAGCCGGAAGGTACGCAGATAAAAGGAAAAATACTCCTCCGGATCATCCCCCTGTCTCATCACCGCAAATTCCATAGTGGGACAGAGAATGAACCGGCATTCCAGCAGCCAGTCTCCGAAGGTCCTGTGAAGAGAGGAAAACAATTTTTTCAGATAATCCTCCCAGTCCTCCCAGAATTCCGGAAAAACCAGACTGCTTCCGTCCACCAGACGTTCTCCGGAGACGTCGGACGCCAGAAAGGAGGGCGTATTTCCCAGCTGTATGATCATCCTCATGGACAGGGACCGGACAAAGCGCAGCACTTTTTCATACAGCATGAAGCTGTATTCAAATTTATGTTCACCCCCGGACACAGAGGTGGCGGGGGTGAAGATCTGCATGTCGTCGGACAGGAAGCCGCGGCAGTTGATGTACCGGAAACGCATGTCCTTCTGCATGAGCCGGACCTGTTCCTGAACCTCATCCAGAAGGAGATCCTTCAGGCGGGGGATATTCAGTATGCAGTTTTTCCCGGCTATGGCGTTTTCCTCACCCTCTTCCAGGAAGGAAACGGGGCCGGGTTCCTTCCAGTCGAAATTCTTTTCTTTTTCCATTTCCGTGAAAGCTTTCGGGAGCTGATCCGCGGCGGAGGTCTGCTCCTGCCTGAGAACGGCGAAATATTGCTTCTCATAAAGAAAACGGATATTGTCCCGTATGGAATGCTCCTCCCTGTCCGTGAGCTCCTGAAAGAGCTGCCTGCGGTAATCCGAAGGCTTCATCCCGTATGCTTCCTGAAAAGCCTGACTGAAGGCCCGGGCGTTGGGGAACCCGGTTTTCTGGGCGATGGACTGGATCTCCTGGGCGGTCTGCAGAAGCAGAGGCATGGCCTTCTGCAGCCTCAGGCCCGTCAGGTATTCCATGAAATGCATGCCGGTATATTTCTGGAAAAGTCTGGAGAGGTGTGAGGGCGTGTAAAAAAACATGTCCGCCAGATCCTTCAGCTGGAGAGGCTCCATATAGGAACGGTTCAAAATATTCAGGATCTCGCCGAAATCGTGCTCCTGCCGGATCCTGGAAGGGGAGCTGCCCTGTCTGGCCATGGGCGCGGGCCCGGAGGACAAAAAGCCTGTGAGCAGAAGATACAGGCATTCCTTCCACAGGGACTGGATCCTCAGATAATAATGGATTCCTCCTTCATACTGAGCCCGGAGAATCTCTCCCAGAAGCCGGTGCACAGGCCGGTAGGGAAGATCGGCTTCCGCTCCGGCGGAGCAGAAGAGGATTTCTCCGGAAAGCTGGGGAAAACAGGCGGGGGGAATAAAAAAGAACATCAGAGCGCAGTCCTTCGGCGCGTAACCGAAGGATTTTCCCTCCGTGATAAACAGGAGATCTCCGGGAGCCAGGAGGAAATCCCGGCTGTCGTAAGTGCAGCGGAGTTCTCCCTTCAGAATGCAGAGCAGTACGTTTTTGGAATACACTCTCCGGGCCGGATGGTCCGGCACAGCCACATATCCCACAATTCCCAGTTCTTTTGTCTCTTCTGTGACAGTCCAGCGATTGTTCATTCTTTTTCTTCCTTTCTGCTTCGGGGCGATGAGCTTCCTGCAATAAATCACAGGCTGTTTGACTATAGTAATACTTTATCATTGAAAAATCCCTTTTGCAAGGAAAACGGAAATTTCGGGCAGATAAGATGCAAATAATTTCCGAATGGCGGCGTGCCCGGGAAAATTAAGGAACATTTGACAAAAACATGCCTGCGCAACGGCAAAAAAACGGCTGTTGTGTTCTGAAAAAATGGATTATCCTGATATCACAACATACAAAAGGGATCCGGACCGGAGGCTCCTGCAAAGGGCCTGGACAGCCGGGTCCGCCGCGGGAGAATCCCGGGCAGCATAACAGGGAATCATAATTTAAGGAGGATTTTACCATGATGAAGAAGAGGCTTTTGACATTTCTGACGGTTTCCGGTCTGATCGCAGGCTGTGTGGTACCTGCGCTCTCTGTACAGGCAGAGGAGGGGGACGTGACGAAGACGGCTGTGGGAGAATACACGGCGGAAAATCCCTATGAGCTGACATTTCCTTTCCTGGAGTTCTATCCCCAGGACGCGGACGCAAGACAGGCAGTTGAGGACGCCATGAATGAATTTATGGTTCCGGAGTACCACATCAGGGTGGAATTCCTTCCGCTGGAGCTGTCTCAGTATCAGCAGACCCTCTCTCTGATGATTTCCGGAGGAGATAAGCTGGATATTCTGCCGGTAGATACGAATCAGGTGAACACGCTGATCGGCATGAACGGCGTGGTGGACCTGACTCCCTATATGGATACGGAGGACGGCCAGAAGATCAAGGACGCGCTGGGCGAGGAGATCGCCATGGCGGGAAATCAGAACGGTATTCTGTACGGGTTTGCGGCCAACAGGGAATTCAGCAGCGGCGCGGGACTCTGCATGAGAAAGGACGTCTGCGACGAGCTGGGAATCACGGAAAAGTACGGACTGGACGAGAACAGCGATATCTATACCGGAAAGGTTTATGACTGGTCGGTAGCGGAAGAGATCTTTGCCCAGGTGGCGGAGGCTCATCCGGAAATGACGCCGGTTTACATTCAGGGTATGACCGATGAGTCCAAGGTTTTCATTGCTTATGATAATCTGATGGACGGTTTCGGCGTAGTGGACTGGCAGAAGGATCATACCTCCACGGAGGTGGTGAACCTGTATGAAACAGAAGAGTACAAAGAGTACGCAACCATGATGGCGGACTGGTACGACAAGGGTTATATTTATAAGGACGCAGCCACGGATCAGCAGGGTTCCACTACGGTATTCAAGGCGGGAAATACCTTTTCCTATATAACGACTCTGAAGCCCGGCTTTAATGTTCAGAACAAGATGGCCACCGGAATTGAGAGCTACTGCATGTATTTCGGAAAGCAGCCCGAATGTCTGATTTCCACTGCGGCCGTAAACTTCGGAAGCACCGGTATTGCCACCAACAGCGAGGATCCGGAGATGGCGTTCAAATTTATCGCCGCCCTGTACAGTGATCCCAGAGTTATGAACACCTGGCAGTACGGTATTGAAGGCGTGAACTATCAGGTACTGGACGACGGAACCGCTACCTATGTGGACGGAGAGGACGGAGGAAACTTCAAGTATCATCAGGGAACCGCCTGGAGCGCCGGAAATCAGTTTATCGCCTATGTATGGAACGACGGAACCGTTACTGCGGACTACTGGGATCAGATTAAGGATTACAACAAGTGGTCGTTCTATTCACCGGCTTTCGGCTTCGCATGGAACAACTCGGAGCATCAGACAAATCTGGCGGCGCTGCAGAACGCGCTGGGAACCTACCGTGCAGCCCTGGAGACAGGTTCTGTAGGCGGCGCGGACAAGGTAGAGGAAACTCTTCAGAAGCTGAACGACGCTCTTTATGCCTCCGGACTTCAGGATGTCATGGACGCCAAGCAGGAACAGCTGAACGCATGGGTGGAGGAAAACGGCGGAATCGCCCAGACTCCGGAGGAAAATCTTGAGATGATTGCAACTGCGGAAGCAGCGGAATAAAGGAAAAGGATATGAGCAGATTATATCAGGATATGGTCAGAGGCTTTCTGCGGACAGAAGGCAGAAGGATCGTAAATGAAGAGGGAGAAACCGTGATCCTCCGGGGCTGGGGAGCGGGAAACTGGATGAATCCGGAAGGCTTTATGGTGGGAGGGACCTCTCCCTCCCCCGGAGCCTACATACAGCCCAAAAAGCTGGACCGGGCAAGATCCATGGACGCGCTGATCCGGGAGCTCTGCGGAACGGAGTACGCCAGGTGCTTCTGGCCCAGATGGTACCGGAAGCAACTGGGAGAGAAGGATATTCAGGCCATGGCGGAGCTGGGCTACAATTCCGTGCGTCTTCCCCTGAACAGCGCCGCGTTTCTTCTGGAGGAGCCGGGGATCCAGTGGAATGAGGACAGCTTTGCCATGCTGGATGAGGTGCTGGACTGGTGCGAAAAATACAGAATCTACGCTATTCTGGATCTGCACGCGGCTCCCGGAGGTCAGTCCTGCGGGGCCTGCGACAACGGGGTGGACAACGTTCCCCATCTGTTCATTGATGAGGAGAATGGGGAGCGGGCGATGCTTCTGTGGGAGGAGCTGGCCGGCCGTTACAGAGAGCGGTGGATCGTGGGAGCCTACGATCTTCTGAACGAGCCCATCAACGATCCCTCACAGATTCCCGCGTATGAGGAGAAGCTGAAGGAGTTTTACGATGAGGTGATCGCCAGGATCCGGAAGATCGACCAGAAACATCTCCTGACAGTGGAGGGAACAGTCTGGTCCACACATCCGGGGATCTTCGATCATGACTATGATCCGGTTTGTAAAAACTGGTGCATTCATATACACAACTACCGGTACATTCCGGAGACCCAGGAGCTTTCCGCCATGATGGAACGTTCTCTGGCGCTGAACGTGCCCATCTGGATGGGCGAGGGAGGAGCCGGTGAAAAGGAAAACGCGGTCTTTCTGCAGATTCTGGAGCAGGAGAATATCGGATACAGTCTCTGGTGCTGGAAGACGGTGGTGGGCGGAGCGGACGGAGTGATGGCTCCGGATATGGCTCCGGCAGCACACGGACTTCCCGCGGACTGGAATCTGGTGTTTGATTACGCGGACCATGGCGGACCGAAGCCCGGCTACGAAAAGAGCAAACGAATTTTTGACGAATATCTGGAGCTTCTGGATTACGATCGGTGCAGCCATCCGGAAACCAGGCATGAGTATATTCTCCGGAAACCGGGCGTTTCCATTCCCGGAGCGGGATACGATCATGGGGAATTCGGAACCGCCTTTCACGGAAACTGGAGCTATGGAAACGCGTTCCAGTACCGGGAAGCCGACCGGATGAAGCTGGTGCTGAGGGAGGGAGCCAAAGCGCCGGGGCCCAAAACGCTCTGGGGATTCTATGGCTACGGACTGAACCCGCCTTCAGCTCTGGAGAATCTGGCTCTGGCTCTCCGCAAGGGAGAGTTCGTGCACTACACCGTGCGGGACGTCCGGGAAAGCTGCCGGGTTTCCCTGAGGCTTGGAGCGCTCAGTCAGGGAATCCTGCTTGTATCCTGCGGCGGAACAGAGAGCCGTCTGGAGATCACACCGGCAGAAACCGTTCAGGAGCTTCCGGCGCTGACGCTTCCTCAGGGTGAGGAATACGCGGTGCGCGTCGAGGCTCTGGAGGGGGAGATTTATCTGGAGGAAGTAAAGTTTTAAGAAAAACGTTACGGCCTTTACAGGCTGTTCTGTTTGAAGGGCAAAACATTGGGTCTGTTTTTTACCTTTTTCCGGTACATTTTCCGGAGAAAACAGTTTCCGACAAAAATAACGGCAAAAGAGAGGGCGCATCCTGCCCTCTTTTTGTCTATAATGAAGCGTACGGAAATAAGAATGGGAGGATTATGGCGGCTGCCTCCGGGGAGCGGTCCATAACCGTTCTTTCGTGGGAAATATTGATAAAAAAGTACAGGGAGGCTGAAAAAATGACGGAACACAAAATCAAAAACCCCATTATTCCCGGTTTTTATCCGGACCCGTCCATCTGCAGAGTGGGGGAGGACTATTATCTGGTATGCTCCAGCTTTGAGCTGTATCCGGGAATTCCGGTCTTTCACAGTAAGGATCTGGCCAACTGGGAGCAGATTTCCTATGCCATGACTATGGAAAACGGCTTTCATGTCACGGCGAACATGGGAACCGGCGGCGTGATGGCTCCTACCATCCGGTATCAGGACGGCGTATTTTATATTGTCAACTGCAATTTTGGCGACAGAGGAAATTTCTATGTGACGGCCACGGATCCCGCCGGTCCATGGTCTGAGATTCACTGGATCACGGACATTCCGGATATCGACTGTTCTCTTTTCTTCGATGAGGACGGGAGCTGTTATCTGGTGAGTCCCGGGAATGATTCCACGGAGGATAACGGACGCGCTTTCTATCTGACGCCCTATGATATCAAAAACGGAAAGGCCTGCGGTGAGCGGAAAAAGATCTGGAACAGCGCCCTCCGGAAGGCATGGGCGCCGGAGGCTCCCCATATTTATCACATCGGCGATTATTATTATCTGCTCATCGCCGAGGGCGGGACGGAGCATTTCCACTCTGTGGTGATTGCCAGAAGCGAGACCGTCGACGGCTGGTATGAGGGCTACAGGGGCAATCCCATTATGACCCACCGTCATCTGGGACTGTATTATCCCATCGATAATGTGGGCCATGCGGATTTTGTGGATACTCCGGACGGAAACTGGTACGCGGTGATGCTGGGGTCCCGGATCTTGGACGGACAGCACAAGAATTTCGGCCGGGAAACCTTCCTCTGCCCGGTGATCTGGGAGCGGGGATGGCCGGTATTAAGCCCCGGCAGCGGAAAAATGGAATTTGAATATCCGGCGGATGAAAAGCTTCCTTGGACGCCCTGTTCTGCGGAAACGGAGCGGGATGATTTTGACAGTGACAAACTGGGTCTGCATCTGTCCTTCTGGGGAACGCCTTATCAGGATTTCTGGAAGATTCAGGACAGCAGACTGAAGCTGACCTGCCTGAAACGGCCCATCGCCCTGCCGCTGAAGGGCTTCGACGTGGCGCACCCGGATCAGAGCAGAGATCACTGCGTGAGCTTTCTGGGAAGAAGACAGAGGTGGGAGAGCTTTGACGTCAGCCTGAAAATGGAATTTGCCCCGGAGAAGCAGGAGGCGGCCGGACTGATCATCATGCAGGCGGCCAATCACCAGTTCCGTCTGGAAAAGGCGCTGGAGAACGGAAAAGCGGTGCTCCGTCTGGTCCGTCTCACCACAGAACAGGAAGGTCTTCCTTTCCTGCCGGGCTATAAAGCGCAGACGACGGAAGCCGTTCTGGAGAGCCATCCTGTGGAGGAAGGCCCGCTGGTGCTGAAGCTGGAGGCCAGGAGACAGGATTACCGGTTCTTCTATGGAAAAGATGAGGCGTCTCTGACGGCTTTTGAGGTTCATGGAGACGGCTGTGAGATCAATCCGGAGGAGATCGGAGGCATGATCGGAACCATGATCGGTATGTATGCCACCGCCAACGGGGAGGAAAGCAAAAACGAGGCAGCCTTTGACTACTTTGAGGTAAAGCCGGTCTGAGAGGATAAAGGTGCGCTTTTATGAAACTGGTCAGAGATGAAAAACTGCTTCAGAAGGCCGTCCGTGAGCTGGAGCTGGGGAATAAAGTGAATCTTGACCGGATAAAGCCGGTGCTGTGCAGATGTGAAAAGGGAGAGCTTCTTTCGGGCCCTCATATCCGGCAGCGGTATCTGTATTTCCTGTATTCCGGCACCATACAGATTTACGGCGTGGGGCTCGACGGCAGGAAGATACCGGTAAATCTGGCCAAAAAAGGCAGCATCATCGGGGATGTGGAATTCTGCAGCGCCAGAAACTCCAATATTTTTTCGGAGGTGGCCAGGGAGGTGCTCTGCGTGGGAATTTCGGTGACGGAGTACCGGAATGAGCTGGAAAATGACAACCGTTTCCTTCGATATCTGCTTTCCTCCATTTCCTCCAAGGTATATCTCACCAGTGTGTCGGATACTCCCGTGGTTTCCGTGGAGGAGAAGCTGCTCCATTACATGGAAAGGGAGTGTCCGGATCATATTCTCAGAGGAGTGGAACCGGCCACGCTGGCTCTGCGGTGCAGCAGGAGGCAGCTGCAGCGGGTTCTGAAGGAATTGTGCGAGGACGGACGTGTCAGAAAGACGGGAAAGGGAATTTACTGTCTTGTGGAGTAGGATCACAGAAGGGCAAGATTGCCAGTACTTTTTTACCTTTTAAGGAGTCTCAGCTGTGAATAAATGACAAATTTTCGAATGATTTTCGATAATTAAGGTGAGGAATTTGCCCTTCCCCTTTTCTATAATGAAACAAATGAGGGGGAGACATCACAGGAAAGGGCGTTTTTTGGGCCTGGCAGAGATTCGGACTCCCGCAGGATTCACAAAATAAAAAACCTTAAGGAGGTACTTATGGGAACTCAAGCAACTAAGGAAAAGACAAGCCCGAAGCTGGCGGTAGCGTACAGTCTGGGCGAAGTGGGATGCCAGATGAGCTGGTACATGATCAACAACTACCTGACATTGTTCTATACGGATGTTGTTGGCCTGACCGCTTCCGCAATCTCGATGATCATGATGATTGCCCGTGTGTGGGACGCCATCAACGATCCCATGATGGGAACCATTGCGGACCGCACGAACACCAAATGGGGAAAATTCAGACCCTATCTGTTTATTGCTCCTCCGTTCCTGGCAATTTTCAACATTCTGACCTTTACGGTATTCCCGGTACAGGGAGCGATGAAAGTCCTTCTCTGTCTTATCTGCTATATTGGAACCGGTATGGCTTATACGGCATGTTCCATCGCCTATCAGGCTCTGCAGAACGTATGCGCCATAGATTCTCAGGTACGTATGAACCTGGCCACAGCCCGTGGTATCGGTTCTTCTGTGATCGGAATTATTCTTTCCGCCTGCGCGATGCCTCTGATTCTGCATTTCAGCAGCGCTGTGGACGCTTCAGGAGCGCCTGCCGCGGATGCTCACGGATATTTTATCGCAACCATTATTATGTCCCTTGCCATGATTCCGGTATTCTGGCTCTGCGCTCTGGGATGTAAGGAAACCTATTCGGCTCAGCTTCATTCCCCGGCTTCTTCCAGTGAGAAAATGGGCTTTATCGGCAGTATAAAGGAAATCGCAAAGAATGACCAGCTGCTTCTGGTTGTTCTGGCTACAGTGCTTGGTACGATCTGTGTAACCGGACGTATGAGCCTGCTTACCTATTACATCATTTATGTAGTTGGAAACTATACGGTGATCGCTACGGTATTTACCACGATGACCATTGCTCAGCTGATCGGAACCCTGTTTGTTCCCTGGGGAACGAAGACCTTCGGCAAAAAGAATTATATGATCATCCTGAATGTGATCATGATGATCGGATTCTTCCTGATGTTCATCAACCCCACAACCAATATGGCATACCTTCTGGGCGTATCCTTCGTATGCGGACTGTGCAACTCCGCTTCCTCCATCTGCTATGGTATGGTTTCCGACGCCATCGAGTACGGCGACTGGAAGCTTGGCAAACGTCAGGAAGGCGTTGCGGCGTCCATGCTCAGCTTCGGCGTAAAGATCGCCACCGCGCTCTGCGGAGCTACCGGCGTTCTTCTTCTGAGCGCAGTCGGGTATGTGCCCAATGCGGAGCAGACGGAAGCTGCTAAAATGGGAATCAACGCGGTGGTAAATATGCTTCCGCTGGTAATTGCAGGAATCTCCATTATCCCGTTATTCTTCTACAAGCTTTCCGCAAAGAGAGTTGCCGAAATCCGCGCGGATCTGGATGCGGGCAGACACGCGTGGAACAAATAAATTAACATATCACAGGTAAAAAGAAGGCGTTTCTGATCCCTTATGGGAGAAGGAACGCCTTTTTTGATGAAAAATAAAAACGTAAAAAACGTTGATAAATTTCAGCGCAGGTGGTATACTATTCATTGAAAGGATTTATTAACGTAAAATTCGTTTTTATTTTTTGGAGGGGATTAAAATGAAGCTTCTCAGAATCATGGCGGACGGTCTGCCGCTTTTTAAGGAAAAACTTGATATATGCTTTTATGCACAGCAGAGGGTGTCAGACGATCAGAAAGAGATTCTTTATCCATTGTTTTCAAATATATATTTGAATCCGGCAAATGGGTTCATTGGGATCAATGCGTCAGGAAAGACCTCCGTGCTGAAGGTCGTACTTTTAGCGCTTGAGATTATAAATAATGAGCCGATCAACCACATTGAGACCAGGGATATCCTGGGAAATGCAAACAAGGCTGTATTAAATATTTTCTTCTACTCAGAGTCAGATAAGGAGATATGTCGTCTTGAGACCGCAATAACATCGAAGCGGACAAAGACTGAAGGAACTGTATATAGAATCATATCAGAAAAAATATGGTCGAAGCCGACGGATGAGATAACTACCCGTAAATCGATGCTTGATTTTGACGGGAAGGAGCCTGTGATGGTCAGAAACGGACAGGAGGATTTTCTGTCAGATGATGTCAGTATCATGATTGCCCGGAATAAGAAGACAGGGGAAAACATGAGGGTTGTGAATTTGCTTCTTTTCACGAACATCAATATGCTCCTGTTTTCGGAGGATATACCGACAGAGGTTATTACTTATCTGGATCCGACGATTGAGAGCCTGCAGTTTGACGAGGAGGATCAGAAAACGATCATTCGCCTGAAGTTTAAGGGTAAGGAGGAGATCGTGCTGAGCAATCCGATCGAACTGAATAATTACCTGTCTTCCGGTACTGTAAAGGGAATGATCATCTTTACACTGGCTCAGGAGGTATTGCAGAAGGGCGGATACATTGTGGTTGATGAGGTGGAGAACCATTTTAACAAAGAAATTGTGACCACACTGATGCGATTCTTTATGGACAGCAGGTTGAATAAGAATGGAGGTACATTGATCTTTTCAACGCATTATCCGGAACTGCTGGACGAATACGACAGAAATGACAGTATTTTTATTATCAGAAACAGAGACGGGATTACAGTCGAAAACCTGTGCACGATTCTGAAAAGAAATGATATAAAGAAGAGCGATGCATATCAGAGCGGATTCCTGGAAGGGACGAATCCTATGTATGAAGCGTATATGCGGCTGAAGAAAAGTATGGCTGCGGCGCTTAAGTAGGAGGCGGTCTATGGAATTGGCGAAATATAAGGCCTGTATATGTGAAGGCGCAGCAGAGAATGCGATCATGGATATTTTGCTGGATAACGACCTGCTGATTTTTACAAGAGAGGAAATGCTGGAAGAAGAGATCCTTCATTGCAGAGATGGAAGGCGTTTTGAAGAGAAATATTTGAGAAAAGGTTTCATGGATAAGATTTCAGTGATTCGAATTCTTGATTCACGTCGTGAGAATTTTAAGCTCAGCAAAGCTTATGAGCACAAAGTAGATGTTATCAATGTGATTACTGCGCCGGAGATAGAGATGTTAATCATCTTCAGTGAGGATAAGTACAAGGAGTTCAAAAAGTCCGGGAAGAAGCCAAGCGATTTCTGTAAAGAAGATTTGAAGATGACAGGCGTAAAGGCATACAGTTTTGTGAAGAATTATTTCTCAGATCCTGTTGTATTGCTGGCAGCGATCAGGAAATACCATGAAATGTCGAAGATTCGTAAGGGTGAATACACGCTGCTGGATTTGCTGAAAAGGTAAAAAGGTAATAATTCAAAAGGGCTGCCGCACCAAATCTGCAGCAGCCCGCCTGGGTTAAAAAAAGCTTATTTAATGAATTTTACTTCCGGATAGATGGCCTGTTTGGCGGCCTCCTTCTTCTCGTTGAATATGATTTTGTTCTCCTCAAACATATTTCTTCCCTGGGCGTCGATGGAGACGATCAGAGGACCGAATTCCTTCACTTTGCAGCACCAGAGGGTCTCGGGCATTCCCAGTTCATCCCAGTGATGCTCCGCAATGCGCTCTACCTCCGTAGCGGCCACAACCGCGCAGCCCGCGGGGAATACACAGTGGATCGCACCGAATTCTTTGCATGCGCGCTCCGTATTCGGACCCATGCCGCCTTTTCCCACGATCACACGGACGCCTGTCAGCTTTGTGAACTCATACTCAAATTTCTCCATACGCATGGAGGTCGTCGGTCCGACGGATACCATTTCGTAGTCGTCCTCCGTCCCCTCGATCTTGCGGACGATGGGACCTGCGTGGAAAATAGCCTTTCCTCTGATATCGTAGGGCAGCTCTCTGCCGTATTCCACAAGTCTGCGGTGTGCGACGTCACGGCAGGTCATCAGATCGCCGTCCAGCCAGACGATATCCCCGATTTTGATATCTGCCAGATCCTCTGCGGTCACCGGCGTCACCAGAACTTTTTTATCTCCTCTAATCTCGATCATGTTTCTTTCCTCCTTACTGATTCAGGTCCACTGTTGAATGGGTGTCCACAGTTGCGTTCAGATCGCTGTCAAATATCACATGTCCGCGGCGGTGGGACCAGCAGCCCACGTTTACAGCGACGCCGATCGTGGACGGATGTCTTGCCGTATTTTCAATATTGACTCCCATCACGGAGAATTTTCCGCCCATTCCCTGAGGTCCAAGGCCGATTGCGTTGATTCCGTCCTCGAGAAGCTTCTCCATCTTTGCTGCATTCGCATTCTCATTGTGCGAGCCGATGGGACGCATCAGAGCCTTCTTGGAGAGCAGCGCCGCGGTTTCCACAGATGTTGCAACTCCCACGCCTACAAGGAGCGGAGGACAGGCATTCAGGCCGTAGCTTGTCATCTGGTCCAGTACGAAATCGGTCACGCCCTCATATCCGGCGCCCGGCATCAGTACCATTGCTTTGCCCGGAAGGGTGCATCCGCCGCCTGCCATATAGGCATAGAGCTCGCATTTATCACTGTTGGGGACGATATCCCAGAATATGGTGGGCGTTCCTTTTCCGACATTGCGCTTCGTATTGTATTCATCAAATGTCTCCACACTGTTGTGACGGAGCGGCGCAGCGAAGGTTGCCTGCACGACAGCTTCCTTCAAAAGCGCTTCCAGGTCGTCGATCAGGGGGAATCTGGTTCCGCATTTTACCCAGAACTGAAGAACTCCGGTATCCTGGCAGCTGGGGCGGTCCAGTTCTACCGCAAGGGTCTGGTTTTTCGTCATGGTTTCATAGAGCACCTTGGGAAGTGCTGCATCCTCCTGGGATCCCAGCTCCTCCAGCTTTGCTACCACGTCGTCCGGCAGCTTTTTTGCAATGTGGGCAACAAACTTTGCCACTTTGTCTGTCATCAGTTTCACGTTTTCTTCTCTTGTCATAGTTACCTCCTCATTTCATGTACTGCGGCATGTGCCAGGCAGCCGCAATTGATTATGATTTTCATTTATTGCATTGAATGATATTACAGTGCTGTCAGGGATAAAACGGGTACAGGATGGGCAGCAGTACCATACTGATTACAAATGATACAAGAATCAGCGGCAGGCCTGACTTCACGTAATCATTGAACTTGTAGCCGCCGAGTCCGACTACCATGGTGTTGGCCGGCATACCGATCGGTGTTGCATACGCACAGGAACCGGCGATGACAGTCGCGATGACGACCGCTCTGGGATCCGCGCCGACGCTGTTCGCCAGCGATACCGCTATGGGAACCATCAGCGCCGTTGTCGCCGTGTTGGACATGAAGTTTGTCAGCACGCAGGTCACGACGAAGATCACCAGAAGCAGAATAATCGGGTTTGGATTTGTTCCCAGCAGGCTCACGATTTTGTCCGCGATCAGGTTGCCAGCTCCGGTGGTATCCAGTGCGCTGGCAAGTGCCAGGGAACCTCCGAAGAGAAGGACGACCTTCAGATCAATGGACGCAAGCGCGGCCTTCTCGGAGATCACGCCGGTCAGGACGAGAATCACAGCGCCTACACAGGCGGAGACCTGGATGCTGATTCCGATCTTATCTTCAAAGATCATGGCGAGGATCACGAGAATCAGGACCACGAGGGAGATGATCTGTTTCCACTGGGGTACATTTGAAAAATCATCCTGTGTTCCGGCTACCGCCTCTGCAGACCCGCTTCCGGCGGGGAGGAATCGATATCCAATAAAGGCGAAATAAACGATTCCGAGTACCAGCATCGGTACGCCTACCGGCGCGTACATGAAGAAGCTGGTGGGAAGGTTCAGCTCCTGAAGGGCGTTTACTCCCATCAGATTTCCCGGAGCGCCGATGATGGACAAATTGCCGCCGAGGGCCGCCGCGAATACCAGAGGCATCAGCAGGCGGCTTCTGGAGTATCCGGATTCATCTGCGATTCCGCAGACAACAGGGATCAGAACAGCCGCTGTACCTGTGTTGGAGAGGAATCCGGACATCACGCCCACGATGACCATGATCGCGATGATCAGCATCCTCTCGCTTTTTGCAAATTTTGTTACGATTCCGCCGATCTTGTTTGCCATACCGGTCTCAAACAGTGCCTGTCCTACGACGAACATTCCGACGCAGAGAATCACATTGCTGTTGACATATCCTGCAAATGTTGCGGCTCCATCCAGCACACCGGTGAGATTCAGTCCAAGGGCAACAATCGTTGCCGTAAGCCCGAGCGGTATTTTTTCCAGTATAAAACTGATTACCGCAAAAATCAGAAATAATAATGTAATGGTTGATGGGGACAATTTTGTTTCTCCTTTCCGTTCATTTGCGAGATGCTGGCCAAACATTTCTTATGAATTCACTTTAGCACAGCCACAATGTATAAGTCCAATTAAGAAAAAATTGATATGTATAAAAAAAATTGATATACTAAAGAAAAGATATCGGCCAAATAACAGCAGATTATACAAAGGAGAAATCAATGACTCTGAATCAGCTTCGCTATTTCTGCGCAGCCTGCCGCTGCCACAGTATTACAAAAGCTGCCAACGAACTGTTTGTCACACAGCCTACCATCTCCACTGCGGTCCGGGATCTGGAGGAGGAGTTTTCCATCACTCTTTTCTACCGCAACGGAAGCCGTCTGGAGCTGACCGCAGAAGGGGAAAAATTCCTGGAGAAGGCAGATTACATACTGCGTTACTGTCTTGATATGGAGGCGGAATATAAGGATATCAGCCGTATCAAGCCTCCGGTTCGTATTGGAATTCCGCCGATGCTGAGCACGATCTTCTTTCCTGAGCTTCTGGATGCGTTTCAGGAGGAGTACCCGGATATTCCCGTACTGCTGGAGGAGTACGGCTCCGTGCGTGCGTGTGATCTTGTCCAGCAGGATCAGCTGGATCTGGCGCTCGTCAATATGGAGCTCTTCAATATAGATAAGTTCAACAAAACAGTGTTGTTTGAGAGCCAGCTGTACTACTGCGTGACAAAGGATCATCCGCTGTCGGCACAGTCCGTCATGAAAATGGAGCAGTTTGAGGAGGAGAAGGTACTTCTCTTCAACTCAGATTCCGTGCAGAACCAGCTGCTCATGACCCGCTTTGACGCCATGCAGCTTCATCCCAACATTGTCATGCGGAGCAGCCAGCTCTATACGATCATGAAATTTGTCCGCTCCGGGCGCTACGGATGTTTTCTGTTCCGCGAGATGCTTCCGCGGTTCCCGGAGTGCATTGGACTGCCTCTGGATCCCCCGATCCCGATCAATGTGGGTATGGTGTGGAAAAAAGGAAAATACATGACGGAGGAAATGCGGCGGTTTCTGACATTCACAGGGGAATTTTACCGTATATAAAAGAGGAAAACCTGAGAAAAAGTTGAGAATTCAATATGCCCGATATGGACGGTTGCGAATTTGCGGCGCGAGAGCAGAAAGCAGAAAAAGACTGTTTTCGTTTACCCATACAGTAACCGACGGGAAAATTTTCTGGATAAGAATATCATGCGATGCTGCATTTTTGCGAAAAATGACATCCGGTGCTGCCGCTGATAGGTAATTTGAATTTGGAGGTATGCCATGGCATTTGAAAATAGATTAGGTCTTACAAGCTCTGCCGATCTTGCCCGCGAGGAAGAACGGATCAGTAAGAAAAAGGCGCTGGAGCTTTTTGAAAGCGGAAAGCTTGACAGGCTGGAAGCTGGAACCTTTTCTGCGCTGAAAGCAATTCATAAGTATCTTTTTGACGAAATATGCGACTTTGCGGGTAAGCTGAGAACGGATAATCTTGCAAAAGGCAGCTTTCGTTTCGCTCCTCTGATGTATCTTGAAGCGGCGCTTGAGAATATCGATAAGATGCCGCAGTCTACTTTTGATGAGATTGTGGAAAAGTATTATGAAAGGCATCGATCACAGCTACTATTACGAGGGATATACGGCCTTCAGGACGGGAGAATTGTAAAAGAGGAAGAATATCCGATGGTTGTTGTGGTTAACGTAAGCGATACCACTGCGATGAACTTGGAAGCGTAATTTAAGAAACGGACATTCTGGGGATTCATTGTTGTCGGCAATGACGACAGGCAGGCACGTGACTGATGGAGATCATATTTATGAAGAATATAATGACTGTATTGGTGGAAGAGAAGACGAAACTGCAGGAAATGTTCTGTTATGATTATGAAATGTTATAAAAACATAACATTAAGCATTGACGAGACCTGATTTTGTGATAAGATAGTAACATATGAGGATGGAGGGATGATTATGAATGAAATGTTGGGCAACCACATTAGAGCATTAAGAAATGCGAAAAAACTCACTCAGGAACAGGTCGCTGATCAAATTGGAATCAGCAGACAGAAGTATGCGAGAATTGAGAGCGGAGTGAATAGTATTACATTCGATATCCTTTCTAAAGTTGCAAAAGTTCTTGACGTAACTGTGGGGGATATAACAAAAGTACTTGATGAAACTGCAGCAGTTGCATATAGAACTGGTGAGGAGAGCGGATCTTCTAAAAAGATATTTGACATGCTTGATTTATTTTATGCAAATAAGAGTATGTGTGCCAGGCTTCAGCGCAGGGATATGGACTAGGAGGTGCGTGAATGCGGGCCGGTAGAAAACGCGAAATTCGTATAAAAGCAGATTTCTTTAGAGAAAAGTGTAAAATAAGCAGATACGGAATTATTGATCTATTCAAGGATTGCGAGAGATTGGGATATAAAGTGTTGAGATATCCTCTTGGAGAAACTGCGGATCTTGGATTTACTGTAAGAAAAGATAATGATATTGTTATTTTTACGAACAGCTGCAGTCGATTATCAAGGGAAATCTTTACTCTTGCCCATGAGATAGGCCACGCTGTTTTACATTTAGAAGGAGAACGTTCTTTTATTGATGATAATATAACTATTAATGGAAGAAGTACAGATGAGAAAGAATGGGAGGCAAATTATTTTGCGGCTTGTTTGTTAATGCCGGCTGATGAGGTTGACCGTTTTATTGATTTAGAAATACAAAACTTTCATGAAAAAAGGTTATCTGCAATGGATATTGCCAGAATTATGTCAGAATTTAATGTGAGTTTTGACATGGCATTAAATCGGCTGGAAAATCTTGAAGTTATTGATTCAAATCAAAAGCTTCGCCTTGATAATGAAAAAATCGAAAGAAGAGTTGGTAATCTGCTTCGAAGTGTGGGCGGAAACGCAAGACTGAATGTATCTGGAAATGAGATTGATCTACCATATGAGTATATTGATTATGCAATTTATAATTACAATCATAATGCAATTCCGAAAGAAACACTGGAGAGGGTTCTTGCCTGTTATCAGCTTAGTATAGAAGACATAAGTGACAAACTGGCTGAACACAGGAGCGATGACAATAATGACCTGGATGATTTGATAGGAGGTTTAGACGATTGAGAGCCTCTTTAGATACAAATGCCTTAATCCATTTCTACAGGGCTGGTCTTCAGGAGATATTATTTGACTTTTTTGATGAAGGTGTATTTATCTATGAGCAGATTCGTGATATTGAATTGGTGAACCATGGTCAGGATGTGATTGAAGAGATTGATTCTGACATAGTTGCCGGAAAGATAGAATTATATACGTACCAGATGTTAAAAGATTTGCAGATACATAAGATTTTTGAGTATAAGGTTGGTGAAAACAGGAATCTGTATGGTTCAGGTGATTTGGGTGAGGTATACGCAATATCTTTGGCTCAAACACTTGGAGCTTATTCATTAGTGACAGATGATACGAAGCAGGGTGGACCATATATGTCATTACTGCAGTTTGAGGACGATGTCATGCCGTTTACTTTTGCGGATGTTCTGATCTTGAGATATTTACTTGGTATAGCGGACGAAAATCAAACGGTGAAGGATTTTAATGCGATCAATAATGCTTCAAAATTTAAACTGGGTATTTAAGAGTCAGGTGATAAAATTTATTAAAAGGTTTTTTAAGGATCCATACCGGAATGAAGACAGGAAATGGATTAAGAAACTTGCCAATGAAAATAACATAAATATTAAAGTAAAACTGAAAATATTAAGCAAACTATTATGACAGGATATCCTTCGCAGGATGAAAAAAATGGTCGTCTGCTTTGGAAAGCAGGCGGCCATGTTGACGTGGGCAAAAATAGCTGAGGATGTTTTCATATCAAATGTGAAGCAATCTGCCGCAAAGAGGATACGATTATACATTGACAGGAACAAGTTCTGTTGATAAACTACAACCACATATCTGGGAAAATCTGAGCCATTTCGGCGAGCAATCCCCATATGAGTGATAATCGAATATGGCGGATGGAGGGAATGGAGCAGTTTTTTCTGAAAGGCATTTCTCCTTTCCGCCCTGAAAGAGAGGAGAAGTGCTTATGGAGAAACGGAAACTGGAAGACATGAATCTGCTGGATGATTTTCTTTTTGGTTCTATGCTGATGTATCCGGACATTGGAAAGCCATTTGCCCGGCTGCTGCTGCGGATTATTTTAAACAGAGAGTTTGAGGATCTGGAGATCGTGCCGCAGAAAGTTTTTTACGGGAGTGACACGGAATATCACGGAGCAAGGCTTGACGTGTATATGAACGGAAAGGAGCGTCTGAAACCGGAAAAGGATATTTTTAATGTAGAACCCGAGAAGGACAAAGGGAAGAATTCCATATCGGTACTGCCGAAAAGAGTGAGGTTTTACCATGCGGTGATTGATTCTCACAGTCTGGAGTCAGGAGAAACGTACCATGCGCTCAGAAATGTGGTTATTATCCTGATTATGCCTTTCGACCCGTTTGGAAAGGGACGAATGGTATATACAGTGAGAAATCAATGCGTGGAGGATTCGGAGATTCCTTATGATGACGGAGCGCAGACACTGTTTCTGTATACGAAGGGAACGGAAGGAAATCCGCCGGAGGCTCTGAAAGCCTTATTGAAATATATGGAAGAGACCGTCCGGGAGAATGCGGTAAATGAGGAACTGCAGGAGATTCAGAGAATGGTGGACATCGTAAAAAAGGATAAGGAGGTCGGGCTGAGGTATATGAAAATCTATGAGAGAGAAGAATTGATCAGGGAAATGGCGAGAGAGGAAGAGCGAAAGAATACTGAGCGGGAACGGATCCGCGCGGATCAGGCAGAGGAGCAGATTCGAAAACTGAGGAAGGAACTGGAAACCTTAAGGTGGGAATCCGCTGCTTACGGAAGTACGGAACGCAATTAAAGTTCTGCCGGAGAAATCATAGCTTTCGATAAACGTATTCTTTTCAATAGCAAAAATCCATGGGGAAAACTGCTGTTTAAACAGTTTTCTTCCGTGGATTCTTTTATAGTTTCTATGATATTACAAATTACTACACGGAAAAGAATTTTGCTGATTCGGACGTGAGATACCACATCCGGGCCGGAGATCTGTTGGAAGGGCCAGCGCTTGCTCAGAAAGAGGGATCCAAAGAGTACTGCAATGTGGATACGAATATACATTGACAGGAACAAGCTCTGTTGATAAACTACAACCACATATCTGGGAAAATCTGAGCCATTTCGGCGAGCAATCCCCATATGAGTGATAATCGAATATGGCGGATGGAGGGAATGGAACAGTTTTTTCTGAACAGCATTTCTCCTTTCCGCCCTGAAAGAGAGGAGAAGTGCTTAT
This sequence comes from uncultured Lachnospiraceae bacterium, assembly GCA_947626985.1. Taxonomy (GTDB): domain Bacteria; phylum Bacillota; class Clostridia; order Lachnospirales; family Lachnospiraceae; genus Blautia_A. The sequence continues at coordinate 22,972 of CANQUG010000017.1, forward strand.
GGAGAAACGGAAACTGGAAAACATGAATCTGCTGGATGATTTTCTTTTTGGTTCAATGCTGATGTATCCGGACATTGGAAAGCCGTTTGCCCGGCTGCTGCTGCGGATTATTTTAAACAGAGAATTTGAGGACCTGGAGATCGTGCCGCAGAAAGTTTTTTACGGGAGTGACACGGAATATCACGGAGCAAGACTTGACGTGTATATGAACGGAAAGGAGCGTCTGAAACCGGAGAAGGATATTTTTGATATGGAACCGGAGAAGGACAAAGGGAAGGATTCCATATCGGTACTGCCGAAAAGAGTGAGGTTTTACCATGCGGTGATTGATTCTCACAGTCTGGAGTCAGGAGAAACGTACCATGCGCTCAGAAATGTGGTTATTATCCTGATTATGCCTTTCGACCCGTTTGGAAAGGGACGAATGGTATATACAGTGAGAAATCAATGCGTGGAGGATTCGGAGATTCCTTATGATGACGGAGCGCAGACACTGTTTCTGTATACGAAGGGAACGGAAGGAAATCCGCCGGAGGCTCTGAAAGCCTTATTGAAATATATGGAAGAGACCGTCCGGGAGAATGCGGTAAATGAGGAACTGCAGGAGATTCAGAGAATGGTGGACATCGTAAAAAAGGATAAGGAGGTCGGGCTGAGGTATATGAAAATCTATGAGAGAGAAGAATTGATCAGGGAAATGGCGAGAGAGGAAGAGCGGAAAAATACTGAGCGGGAACGGATCCGCGCGGATCAAGAAGCTCTTCGTGCGGATTATGAAGCTTCGCGTGCGGATCAGGCGGAGGAGCAGATTCGAAAATTGATGAAGGAGTTGGAAACTTTAAAGTGATAATCCACTGCTTGTGGAAGTACAAAATGCAAATCACGGCCACCGGCTCAACCACCAGCTCTGCTGGTGGTCTGGGTGACCGGGTATAAAAAACTTGTGTTTTTAGAAAGTGAATCTTTGTGATAATAATTAGCCATGTAAGATAAAAGTGTCGACTTTCTGATAAAAATTAGATATGTAAAATTGGGGCATCGACTTTAGAACCCGGCAAGGTTGCAGACTGGAGCGGTCGAGAGTAACCATTGAAATCGCTGTGTCGCCCGTCAGGTAGACGAAAAATCCACGGAGAAAACCGTCGTTCAGACAGTTTTCTCCCGTGGATTTTTTGCAGGATGGGTTTGTCAAGGGATGGAAAACTTACTTCAATTTCCTCCTTATTCCGCGCAGCCGTTCGCTCCATGCTTTTTGCTGCTCAGTATAAAAGCCTCGCCCGGATACAGGGCGTGCACTCTGCCGGGGTTGACCACGTTTTCCACCAGATGTGCCGGATCACCGTTGAAGGTGTTCCAGTCCGGCGCGTCCACTGTGCCCCAGTGGATACAGATGATCTCTGCGTCAGGGTAGGTGTCGGCCAGTTTTACCGCGCCGTCGAAGGTAATGTGCCAGCCGTTGTCGGCAAAGTCCAGCAGCAGCACATCCGGCTGCCGCGGCATGGAAAGCTGCTCCGGCAGCAGACGGGAATCGCCGGGGGTCCAGATGCTTCCATCCGGAGTATCCAGCCAGAATCCGCAGTAATCCTCTTTTTTCCATTCCCGGTAATTGTACTCCGGCATACCGTTCTGCCAGTTGTGGTCAGCGGGAGTCAGCATAGCTTTGACTGCTCCGACGGAAAATGTTTCTCCGATGTCATGGCCGATCCCGTTCAGATTCTCTTCCCGCATGACTTCGGCTACATACTGCGGCGCGTGGTATTCTTTGCAGACAGCTTTCAGATCGCGGCAGGTATCGCGGCTGAAATGATCGTTGTCAATATGAGTGGCCAGAATGGCATCCAGTCTGGGGACGTCCTTCGGTTTGACCGGAATATCAAAGAGCAAAGGCATATCAAAGCCCTCCAGCAGAGGGTCGATCATCAGTACGGTGCCGCGGCTGTTGACAAAAATACTGGCGCTGCCCAGCCAGCGAATTTCTGTATGTTCAATATGTGCAAATGCTTCTTCGGCAAAGGGAACCACCTGGCGGGGCATCACCTGACCCTGCGTGCTTTTTTTCAGTTTCTCAGCGATAGTATTCATGATTTCCTCCAATCTGTGTTCTGCAATAGACTATGATCTGCATTCTGCACCAGACTCCAATCTGCATTCTGCATCAGACTCCAGTCTGCATCCTCTGTCAGACTACATTTCCGGCTCTCTGCCTGCCGTTCTGCGCCATCACGCCCACAAGGGCATGGGGAACATACAGTTCCTCCAGATAATCGATCTCGTCCTGAGTCAGTTCCAGATCTACAGCGTGAACCGCACCTTCCACATGAGAAAACTTTGTCGCGCCTACAATCGGAGCGGTTACCTTTGTAAGGAGCCATGCCAGGGAGATTTCTGTCATGGAGACGCCGCGCCGGTCGGCCAGTTCCGCAACGCGGGCGATGATTTTGTTGTCCGCTTCCGCCGTGGCGTCATACTTGAATTTTGCGTAGGCATCCTGTTCCAGCCGCCTGGATGTCTCGCCGGGCCGTCTGGAGAGCCGGCCGCTGGCAAGAGAGCTGTACGGCGTCATGGCGATATTCTGGTCGGCGCAGAAGGGAGCCATCTCCCGTTCTTCCTCGCGGGCGATCAGATTGTAATGTCCCTGAATGGAAACAAACTCCGTCAGGCCGTTTTCTCTCGCGTAAAAGTTGGTCTTGGCCAGCTGCCATGTGAAGCAGTTGGAGATGCCGACGTACCGGGCTTTCCCTGCTTTGACCGCATTGTGCAGTCCTTCCATGATCTCCTCCATCGGAGTATGATAATCCCACATATGGCAGATATAAAGGTCCACATAATCCAGACCAAGGTTCTTCAGGCTCTGGTTCAGATAATTTTCAATGTGTTTCTGACCGCTGACGCCTGCCTCGATTTCGTCCTGCGTCCGCGGCGTAAATTTTGTGGCGATTACAAAATCATCCCGCTTTGCAAAGTCCCGCAGCGCCCTGCCCACAAACTGTTCGCTGGTGCCGCTCTGATAGGCGATGGCGGTATCGTAAAAGTTGATGCCAAGCTCCAGGCCATGCCGGATGATTTCTCTCGTCTGCGCTTCGTCCAGCGTCCAGTGATGCTGTCCCGCAGCGGCGTTTCCAAAGCCCATACAGCCCATGCAGATACGGGAAACGGTTAAATCCGATTTTCCAAGTTTCGTGTACTTCATTTTCTGCCTCCTTGTAAAAATGAATCTATCTCTGTACTTCCATGCAATAATTTTTTCACACAGTGAAAGGTGATCTCATAGATGCTCATAAACACATAATTGACGCCCGCCGTTTCCATCGCCGTCCGCTGTTTTTCGGTAACGAAGGTGTAAGGATAGATGCCAAACATGAACGGGAAAAAGGTGTAAATAAAATCCTGCTCCTGACTGACTGCCATATCTGGAAAATACTGATGCAGGCAGGCCATGACCGTGCGGATGGATTCTCCGTAGGCAATCTTGAAGGCTGCCAGATGCTCCGGGCGGCTGCCGGTTTCCATGTCATAGTGGTTCATGGACATAATTTTCAGGAGCTGGGCGCGTTCCTCCAGAGAACGGGCCAGCATGTCGGCAAACTCGTCTTCGGTCATGGTATCCACCCGTTCCATCGTCTCCCGCAGGGAAGCGGTCCACAGTTCGTATTCCCGTTTCAGCAGGGCCAGAAAAATTTCTTCCTTGGTCTGAAAGTAGTTGTAAATGGAGGTTCGGGTAAAACTGGTGACGTTCCCGATCTCCTTCATGGTGATTTCTTTAAAGCTCATCGTCTGATAGAGCTTTTCGCAGGCATTGATGATTTCCTCTCTGCGGGCTTCTGTCAGCTCCGGCGATCCTCTGGGCATTTTGTGTCCTCCTCGCTTATCAGTATGTTCTGACATTGTGTCAATAAAGTTACTATAGCATTGTCCTGACACTATGTCAACAACATTTGAAAAAAAAATATCAGAACTGTTCCGCCGGGGGTTACTTTTCACGGGATGGGGAAATAAATAAAACACTGTAGTTCGGATAATTGAACGGACTACAGTGTTTTTGTTTTAAATAGTGGTAAAAACAAAAATAATTATCACTATTCTATTGACATTTAGATAGTGATATGATATAATGGTACTATCACTAGGAGGGATGGAAAATGACATCTATCATAAAAAAACTTGATAAACAGACCGGAGTTACTTATGTTTATGAATCAGAATCTTACTGGGATAAAGAAAAGAAGCAGCCACGCTCAAAAAGGAAGCTGATCGGTAAGATTGACGAGCAGACAGGTGAAATTGTTCCGACAGGCGGAAGAAAAGGCCGCAAAAGAAATGAACTGACACAGATTCCGCAAACCGCCTGTACTGATGGAAACGCCCTGAAAGCCCTCTGTGCGGAGCAGGCCGAAGAGCTGTGCCGGAAAGAAGAAGAAATATCCGCGCTGAAAAAGCAGATCCTGGAACTTACGTTATCTGTCAGTGAATATAAAAGGCGTCTTTTAAAAATAGAAGAACTTTCCCGGCTCTGATAAAAAAGTACAGCGGAGACGTATCAGGAGGAAGCGCAGTGAATAACCAGCAGTATTTTCTGACAACTTCATTATCATACCAGCTGAAAACCGCCCGCCAGGAGCTTGCGGATTTCCGGTCAGGAGAAGTTTACCGGAAACTGCGTGCGGATTATGAAGGGATTATCCGGGAACTGAATCTTACGATCAAAAAACTGCGTAAAGAACGCGACGAGTTTTCCTTTTCGCGCAAAAAGATCACAGAACAGTGGGCCGAGATTTTTGAAGATATGCAGAAAGAACATGAAAAGGAAACGGAAAAACTGAAAAAAACGATCACCGAACTTTTAGATATCATCCTGAGCCTGAAAAACCGGAATGAGGAACTGGATGAAAAAAGGAAAAAGGCGCTTTCCGATTATTATGAAACGGCAGTAAAGCTTGAAGAGGCACAGGGGATTATCCAGAAGCTTACGGCACAGGTGAACCATAATTATGAGAACTCTTCCATGCCCTCATCCAAATGCATCGGCCGCAAAAAGATCACGAACAACAGAGAGAAGACCGGGAAGAAGCCGGGCGCACAGCCAGGGCATCCCCACCATCCGCGAAAACCTGTGGAACCGGACCAGGTGATAGAGATAGAGGCAGAAGAAAAATTTAAAGACGGTTCCAGATATGTCCCTACCGGGAATATCATCTCCAGACAGGTGACAGGGATTTCTATTGTCCCGGTTGTCACCGAATACCATACTGCAGAATTTTATGACAAAAAGAAGGGGAGGAATGTGCATTCTGCATTTCCATGCGGCGTAACGGACGATGTAAATTATGATGAATCCATGAAAGCAGTCCTTTTTCTGCTTAACAGCAGGTGTAATGTGTCCTTAGAGAAAACGGCGCAGTTTGTCCGTGACGTGACGGAGGGGGCACTCTCACCTTCCGTCGGGATGATAAACGGGCTGTGCCGTGAGTTTTCATCAAAAAGCAGGCAGGAGCAGGACAGACTGTTTGCGGCGCTCCTTGATGCGCCGGTAATGCATGTGGACGGGACCGTGGCAAGAGTCAACGGAAACAATCACAATGTTGTTGTATGCAGCAACGGTGTGGCGACCATGTATTTTGCAAGGGAAAAGAAAGGACATGCCGGACTCAGGGATACGCCCGTGGAAACCTTCGGCGGGATCCTGATCCATGACCATGAGGCGTGCTTTTACAGCTATGGTTCCGACCATCAGGAGTGTATGGTGCATATAGAACGCTACCTGAAAGACAGCATGGAGAATGAAAAGGGCCTCACCTGGAACGGGCAGATGCTGAAACTTATACAGGAGATGATCCATGAGAACAACGCTGCCCCGGCAGAAGGGATAGCAGGGCAAAAGATTGCTGAATTTGAGGCCAGGTACGATGCCATAGTACAGACAGCCGCGAAAGAATATGAGGACAATCCCCCATCCGACTATTACAGGGATGGGTATAACCTGTACCTGAGGATGGCCAAATATAAGCATAACCACCTTCTGTTTCTGTCAAATCCCCTTGTGGAACCCGACAACAACCTCTGCGAGCGGAAGGCCCGGATACTGAAAGGGAAAATAAACCAGGCAATTTCGCTCAGGAGTTTCGAGAATCTGGAATATTTCTGCGAATGCTTAAGCGTACTTGATCATTTCGCGACAGATGGTAAAAACAACCTTTATCAATCCATAAAGGAAATATTCAAGAGATCTCAGCCGGAACAAGCCGGAGTGAAACCTAAAAATACAGAATCTTCTGATGCTAATACGATACTGCCTGAATGAAAGGCAGAAAGAGGGACTCGCAAGAGTCCCCCGTCATCGCGCCTTATTTCCCCGCCCCGTGAAAAGTAACCGCCGGGGAGAAAAAGGAACGGATTGCCGGCAGGACTGTTGACAATCCGACATTATTTGCGCATAATAGAATAGGAACATCGAAGAGCTGCCGGCTCCTTTCCCGAATCTCCCTGCCGCAATATATGTGAATGATACCATCCATCGTCTCCATATATTGAGTCAGGAATTTCTGCCAAAGTATTCCGGCGGTGAACATGAACAATGGACGGGCGGCTCTGATAGTAAGACTGTGCAGGAGGTTAGCATGAAGGGATTAACAGAAGAACAGAAAAAGAAAGTGGAGGATCTGCTTTCACAGATGACGCTTGAGGAAAAGATCGGTCAGATGAACCAGGAATCCCCGTCCATCGTGGGCGGATTTGACGTTCCTTTCGAGGAACTGATCGAGATGATGACGGACGGCCGGATCTCTAAGGAGGAATTCGGGCAGATCATGAGCAATGCCACCCAGGATTTCCATGAGGAGGATATTAAAAAAGGTCTGGTTGGCTCTCTGATGGTGCAGGATCCGGTGAAGGTGAACGAGCTGCAGAAGATTGCGGTGGAGGAAAGCCGTCTGGGCATTCCGCTGATCTTCGGACTTGATGTGATTCACGGCTTCCGTTCCGTGTATCCCATTGCCATTGCCGAAGCGGGCACCTTTGACACGGACTTGATGGAGCGCACAGCCCGGATGGCTGCGAAGGAGTCCAGAGCGGCGGGAGTGGCCTGGCATTTTGCCCCCATGCTGGATGTGGCGAGAGACGCCCGCTGGGGCAGAGTCTCCGAGGGACCGGGAGAGGATCCCTGCCTTGGCTCTCAGTTTGCCCGGGCAAAAATCCGGGGACTGCAGAACGACCATTCCGCCACGGAAAATTATGTAGCCGCATGTCTGAAGCATTACGTGGGCTACGGAGCCTGTGAATCCGGAAGAGATTACAATACGGTGAGCATGGCCATGCACGTATTTTACAACAACTATCTGAAACCCTTCCAGGCGGCGGTAGACGAGGGCGCTCAGACAGTGATGGCTGCCTTCAATGATCTGAACGGCGTTCCCTGTACGGTAAACAGATTCCTTCTCCGGGATATCCTGAAGGATTCCATGGGCTTCCCGGGCTTTGTGGTCAGCGACGCCAACGCCATCCGGGAATGCGTGGTTCACGGAATCGCGGAGGATCATATGGACGCCGGCGTTCAGGCTGTCAATGCGGGAATGGATATGGACATGGGTACGGAAATCTACGTGAAAAACCTGAAAACAGCGGTGGAGAACGGGACAGTATCCATGGATGTGATCGATGAGGCCGTCCGCAGAATTTTAAGCGTAAAGATGTGGCTGGGACTGTTTGACCATCCCTATGTGACAGAGGAAGCCATGAAACGCTACGAGACTCTGCCAAAGGAGCACACGGACCTTGCCAGAGAAGCCGCGGAGAAATCCATCGTCCTGCTGAAAAATGAAGACGGACTCCTTCCTCTGAAAAAGGATACAAAGATCGCGCTGGTAGGCGCTCTTGCGGACAACAGAGAGGAGATCATCGGCGCATGGGCCATGAGCTGGCAGGAAAAGGACTGCGTGACGATTCTGGAGGGCATGAAGTCCACCTTTGAAAATGTGAAATATTTCCCCTGCGGCGGACCGGAGGGCGATATTGATATGAATGATATCCTGAAGGCGGAGGATTACGGAGATGTGATCGTGGCGGTGATGGGCGAACTGGTTTCCATGTCAGGGGAAGCTTCCTCACGGTCCAATATCACGCTTCCCGGACGCCAGAAGGAATTGATCGAGATGCTGATGCACACCGGCAAACCTGTGATCCTGGTGCTTATGAACGGACGTCCTCTGGCTCTGGAGTGGGAGAACAACTATGTTCCCGTTATCGTGGAGGCATGGCATCTGGGCATTCAGATGGGAAATGCAGTGGCGCGGGTTCTTTCCGGCGACGTAAATCCGGAGGGAAGACTTTCCTCCTCCTTCCCGGCGGTAACCGGCCAGTGCCCGGTATACTACAACCATCCCAATACGGGAAGACCTGCTTCCAGGAGTAAATTTACATCCCGCTATCTGGACGCTCCCTTTGATTCCCTCTATCCTTTCGGATACGGACTCAGCTATACCACGTACACCTACTCGGATCTGACCGTAAAAGAGGAAGGAGACGCCCTGGATATCAGCGTAAAGGTAACCAACGCGGGAGACCGTGACGGCAGAGAAACCGTTCAGTTTTACATGCAGGATGTGGCCGCATCCCTGGTGCGCCCGGTAAAAGAACTGAAAGGCTTTGAGAAGGTCAGCCTGGCGGCAGGGGAAACGAAGGAAATCCGCTTCAGCCTGAAGAAAGCGGATATGGGATTTTACGATAACGAGCGCAATTACCATCTGGAGGACGGGCTGTTCCGCATTTACGCAGGCGGCAGCTCCCGGGACTGCCTGATGCAGGAGATCCGGCTGAGTTTCTGATTCTGAGACATCCGGACTGATCCCGGAACCCGGGCTGTGAGAACTCTGTGACCGGAGCCCGGGTTCCGGGGCGTCATGGCTATTTACAGAATCCGGAATATAGGAACTGTGATGGCGGAAACTATTTGAGCCACTGAGACAACCTGGCTATTCACAGAGTCCGGGCTGCGAGAACACCTGATATTGAAATCCGGATGATTTTCACGGCACATCTCACCGAATCCTCTGATACAGAAGCTCAGGCTGAATCATCGGAGCATTCCGGCTGTTCTCACAGCACAGGGAAAGAATCTGCCCGCCGGAGAGCTTCTTCTGCCAGCAGCAGACAGACGGATCGGAACACTGAATCTGAAAGGGTTCCTGATTTCCGGAGAACCGGAAGGAAAAACCGGTCAGATCCACATCCACTCCCGTGCCCGTCATTTTTACATAAGCTTCCTTCAAAGTCCAGAAACGATAAAACCATTCCTCCTCCAGAGCAGGAGTGACGCCCACGGACCGGAGGAAGCTTTTTTCATCATCAGAAAGAGCCCGGTTAATCAGCACTTTTGCGAAATATCCGGGAATCTCCGCGTCCGCTCCGATCGGGCTGTTATGAAAGGCGCAGACCACCAGTCTGTCGCAATGACTGATATTAAAATGAATATCCGGGAAGCCCGGCAAAAAGGGCTTCCCGTTCTCTGTCATCCCGAGCATTCCCGAAAGCTCATCCGGAGAGACGTCTATATGGCAGAGAGCGCGCAGTCCGGCCGCGAGCAGCGTCCTTCCCAGAACGTGTTCCTGACTGCAGACCTCCGGGATGGAATCAGAAATCGGTATATAATCGGTATAATATATTTTCGGCATAAAAACCTCCGGATAAAATTAATTTTTGACAAATATAACATCATTCAGCCGGAAAAGAAAGGCAAAAAATATGTATTTGGAAAAAAAAGACGTATCCTTATATTATGAAACCCGCGGACAGGGAGATCCCCTGATCCTGGTCCACGGAGTGATCGTGGATGCCGGTCTGTTCACCCAGACTGCGGAGCTTCTGTCCCGCCATTACCAGGTAATCACCTTCGACCGGCGGGGAACCTCCCGAAGCGCTCTGAAAACCGCCCCCCATTTTGACATGGACGAGCAGGCGGACGACATTCTCGACCTGATGAACGCCCTCCGTCTTGACAGCGCATACTTTGTGGGCGCCAGCGCCGGAGCCGTTGTAGCCCAGTACTTTTTCCAGAAATACCCGGACAAAGTGCTCCACCTGATCATGTACGAGCCCGCCATCCTGGGCTACCTCATGGATGAGCCGGGAGTCCGGGACTGGATTGAAGAAATGCGGCAGCTGGTGGAGAAGGGGAAGATCAACAACGCCATTCTCCGCTTTGCCCGGAATATCGCCTCCTTCGACACCAGAAGCCCTGCGAAGCCGCCGGAAATGTTCCGGAGAGAGATGGGAAACCACGTTTACGCTCTCACCCAGGAGTTCCCGGGCCTGGTGGCGTACCGGCCGGATATTGAGGCGATGAAGCGGAATGCTGACAGAATCACCATCGCCGCGGGAGAAAAAAGCGGAGACACCATCTACGCCCATGGCGCCAGACGGCTGGCAGAGGATATCGGGAAGCAGGCGGACTTCTACCCGGGATACCACAACCTCCCCTACGACCTGCCCAGAGAGTTCGCCATCTGCATTCTGGGAACACTTCTCCTGGACGGGAAAAAGAGGTAAAAAACAGGTATCCGTTTTTAACCTGACAGACGATTCCGGAGAGAAAAACGGCAATTTACAGCAAGAATCATGTTAACAAAACAGGGGAAAATCCATCCCTTTTTCTCTATAATAACAATCAGGAAAAAATGATCTGACTGTCAAAAGAAATTTTAACGGTGAAATCATAAATCATATTTTTCCAGAAAAGGAGGTAGCTATGGAAACAATTCGTGTAGGTATCGTCGGCCATGGATTTATGGGCCATGAACACGAGACCATGCTGTACAACATGGACGGATATCAGATCATCGGCATATCCGACATCGACCCGAAGCAGCTGGAGGACGTGAAGCCCGGAATCAAACGTTACCAGTCCAACGAAGAGCTCTTCGCGGATCCGGAGATCGACGTGGTCCTGATCGTGGCCAACAACAATCAGCATCACGATCTGGTGATCCAGGCCGCGCGGGCAGGAAAGGATATCATCTGCGAGAAACCCATCGCCATGAATCTGGCAGAGCTGGACGACATGGTGAAGGTGGTGGAAGAGTGCGGCGTGAAATTCACCATCCATCACCAGAGAAGACTGGATCCGGATTTCCGTACCATGAAGGCTGTCTATGACGAGGGAAGCCTTGGAGATGTGTACACGGTGAAGAGCAGCCTGTACGGCTTTAACGGAAATATGCATGACTGGCACGTATACATCAGCGAGGGCGGCGGCATGCTTTTTGACTGGGGCGTACACCTGATCGACCAGATGCTCTGGATGATGAAGGGCGCCAAGGTAACGTCCGTATTCGCGGATGTGCGCAATGTGATCAACTTTGAGGTCGACGACTATTTCAAGATCCTTCTCCGGTTCGACAACGGCGTCACGGGAGAAATCGAGCTGGGAACCTATTTCCTCACGGACAAGATCCAGGAGAAATGGTTCGAGCGCCACTGGATCATGGGCGGCAACAAGGGAACGGCGTATCTGGACGGATTCGATCCCGTGGGAAAGATCGTCCGCACCTCCCATCTGCTTAAAAATGTCCGGGGAACCCGCACCATGACCGCAGCAGGCCCCACCCGCTCCTTCGGACCGCCTGCGGAGGGCACCATCCTTACCGAAGAGCTGCCAAAGGTGACCACGAAACATGAAGATTACTTCATCAACTATCACAAAGCATATTTCGGCGAAGAAGAGTTCCTGGTAAAGATCCCGGAGACCAGAAGAGTGCTGGCTCTCATGGAAGCTGTAAGAGAGTCCGCGAAGACCGGCAATTCCATTCGTTTTGAATCATAAGTTTCCATGCGAAAGAGTATTTTAGACGGCAGTCAGATCATGAATTTCGAATTTCAGATAGAGCGGATGGAGAATCCACATTTTCATCAGTCTGTGGAAATTCTCTATGTCCTGGAGGGAAATCCCGAGATTACCATACAGGATCAGGTATATCAGGCTCATCCGGAGGACATCGTCGTGATCAACGCCAACAAAAAGCATTCCTACCAGTCCCGGGAGGACGTTCTCCTCGGCTATGTGGAGATCGACTTCCGGATGCTGGCGGAACTGCTGGGCTCGGACCGTCTGCTTTTCTGGTGCAATTCCGTAGTGAACAAAAATACCGCCTTTGACGATATGCGCCGTATTCTGAAACAGATTTTCGGACAGTATTTCGAAAAGAGCGGCTACGGAAAGATTGTGCTCCAGAGCATGTATTATCAGCTGCTGCAGGTACTGCTGGAAAATTTTATGATCCAGAGCAACGACCAGAGATTCCGGGGAGAGCATACCCAGGATGAGGAGCGGATCTCCGAGATCGTCAACTACATTCACAGCAATTATAAAAAAAGGATCAGTCTGTCCGAGCTGAGCGACGCTCTGTATCTGTCCGTGCCCTATCTCTCCAAGTACATAAAAAAGAAGATGGGCATGAACTTCATCGACTATGTGAACAACATCCGGCTGTTTCATGCGGTGGAGGATCTGCTGTATACGGATACTTCCATTACCGTCATCGCTCTGGAGAACGGCTTCCCCAATGTGGCCGCGTTCACCAGACTCCTGAAGGCAGCCTACAATATGACTCCCTCGGAATACCGCCAGCAGATGAAGACCATACCGGAATCGAAGGCGGAGAAGAGCGGGGGAAAGGAACTGCTGGAGAAGCGGGTGGCCGATTATCTGGACAATCAGGTGGTTCAGGAGCCCGCAGAGGTGAACTGCAGCGATTTCTGCATCGTTCTGGATACCCGGGAGGGCAGGGAGTATGTTCCCTACTGGAAGGAAATGCTGAATGCGGGACGTATGGAGGATCTGCTCCGGTCCGATATGCGCAGGCAGCTTCTGACCCTCCGCGGTGAGCTGGGCTTCACCTACGTGAGAATCTGGGACTTTTTCGCGGACAGCATGCTTCTGGGAAGCGCGGGCGATGTGAGCAGGTATAATTTCAACCGGGTGGACAGCGTCTTTGACTTTCTCATACAGAACGGACTCAAACCCTATCTGGAGATGGGCGCCAAGCCCAGGCAGCTGTACAGCACCCTGAATGAAAATATCTATCTGGAAAAGCGGGAATTTCCCTTTGACACCGCCAGAAAGTACGAACAGTTTTTAAACGCGTTTCTCACCCACCTGATCAATCACTACGGCCTGGAGGAAGTGGAAACCTGGTACTTCGAGCAGTGGAGCGGAGAGGATTTTGAAACCGGCTCCTTTGACCCCGGATTCTGGGAACACTTTGAGTCCCTTTACCGGGTGGCGAAAAAACACTCGGAACGGATTCAGGTGGGAGGAGGCGGGGTGGGCATCCAGTACGGAAGCGCCGACCTGCAGAAGCTGGTGACGGAATGGGGAGAAAAGTACTGCAAACCGGACTTTATTTCACTGTACTGTTATCCGTACATCAGGGGAGACGAGGATGGAACCGCCTATGCCAGACAGTCCACAGACCGGGACTTTTTGAAAAATCAGCTGGAAATGGCGGAAACGATCATCAGAAATTCTCCGCTTAAGGACACCGTGATCCATGTGACCGAGTGGAGCTCCACGATTTCCAACAGGAACCTGCTCAACGACAGCTGCTACAAGGGCGCTTATATTCTGAAAGGAATTATGGACTGCTTCGGTCAGGCGCAGGTTCTGGGCTACTGGGTGGGCTCCGACATTTTTGCGGAGCATTCGGACAGCGGAGATCTCCTGTTCGGAGGCTGCGGCCTGGTGAGCGTGAAGGGAATCAAGAAACCGGCCTTTTACGCCTACCGGTTCCTGAACAGTCTGGGGAAATACATGCTGTTCAGAGGAAAAAATTCTCTGGTGACCACCAGCGGAAATAATGAATACTTCATCGTCTGTCATAATTACCGGCATCTGAACTACAAATATTTTCTGAAAAAGGAGAATGAGCTGGAGACGGAAAAGCTGTATCAGCTTTTTGAGGACAATCAGCCCCTGCAGCTGAATTATCAGCTCACTCACCTGAAAAACGGAAAGTATAAGATCAAGACTCATTCCGTCAGCGAGGATTTCGGCAATATTCAGAAGGAACTGTACAAGCTGGGGAACGTGGGATCCCTTTCCGGTACCGAGATCGAGTATCTGGAACGGATCTGCACGCCTCATATCCAGATCCGCACCTGCCAGGTGACGGAAAATGTGCTGAATTTTGAAACAAAAATGCAGGCGCAGGAGATTCAGTACATCCATATCAGTTATCTGTATGAATAGAAGATTAAATTTTGACTGCTGATTTTTGCCCTCTGTTTCGGCGAGGATAAAAAATATCCTGATCAGAGTAAAAAAAAGTGTCAAAAAGAAGAAAATCGGGATAGGAAAAAGTAAGAAAAAATTGTATAATTACAACATCAAAAATGATTAGGAGGAAATTACAAATGGCAAAAGTAAGAGTAGGAATCGTAGGATGTGGTGGTATCGCGAATCAGAAGCATATGCCCTCTCTGAAGGCAAATGCGGACCTGAACGAGATCGTTGCTTTCTGTGACATCATCGAGGAGCGCGCCGTAAAGGCAAAGGCTGACTTTGGTACAGAGGACGCGAAGGTTTACACCGATTATCATGATCTGGTAAACGACCCCAACGTGGACGTGGTACATGTCTGCACACCCAACGTATCCCACTGCCCCATCTCCGTGGCCGCTTTTGAGGCAGGCAAGCATGTAATGTGCGAGAAGCCCATGGCTCACAACACCGAAGACGCTCAGAAGATGATCGACGCATGGAAGAAATCCGGAAAGAAATTCACCATCGGCTATCAGAACCGTCTGAGAGACGACACACAGACTCTGCACGCATCCTGCGAAGCAGGCGAGCTGGGCGAGATCTATTTCGCAAAGGCACATGCCCTGAGAAGAAGAGCAGTTCCCACCTGGGGCGTATTCCCCAACAAGGCTCTGCAGGGCGGCGGTCCCCTGATCGATATCGGAACCCACGCACTGGACATCACCCTCTGGATGATGAACAACTATGAGCCCGCATCCGTATCCGGTTCTGTAAACTACAAGCTGGGACGTCTGCCGGAAGGACCCGAAGGCAACGTATTCGGACCCTGGGATCCGGAGACCTTCGAGGTAGAGGATTCCGCATTCGGCTTCATTAAGATGAAGAACGGCGCTACCATTTATCTGGAGGCATCCTGGGCGCTGAACATTCTGAAATCCATGGAAGCATCCACCACTCTGTGCGGAACCAAGGCCGGCGCTGAGATCCATCACGGCGGAAGCTATCCTCAGGATGAGCTGATCTACAACACCGTTGAGCACAATCAGCTGATGGAGAAGACCATCTCTCCCGCAGGCGTAGTTGACTTCTTCGAGGGCGGAGCCTCCGCAGAGGGCGTACGCGAGCAGAAACAGTGGCTGGAAGCCATCATCAACGATACCGAGCCTCTTGTAAAACCGGAGCAGGCATTTGTAGTAACCCAGATCCTGGAAGCTATCTATAAATCCGCTGAGACCGGAAAAGAAGTATACTTCGACTGATAAGAACATAAAGCATTCTTAAGAAAGGAAGAAAAAAATGGCTGCCAGACAGATTTATAATCCGGATGGATTTAAAAATATAGCGGAAGACGGTAAAGTCACAGGATTTCAGTTCCAGTTCAAGGCGCAGTACTATCGCGGCATTACCTTATCGATCCTCCACAACATCAGTGTAAACGTGGACGGAGAGGATTTCCCGAGAGAGGATATCAGCATCACCGTCAACGGCGAGACCTTCACTCTGGATCAGGCACTGACTGTAGTTGATTCTGATTATCGCTGGGAATTCGGCGAATTTGCGGCTATCACTGTAAAGAAGGAGGGCGGACTTGCTGCCGGAAAGCATCACATCAAATCCGTACAGCTGATCGTTCCTTCCTATATGCCGTTCCCCATTGAAGCAGTCTGCGAGACAGACTTTGTGATAGAATAAACAGGAGGAGATTACGATGGCTAGTGATATCAAAAGAAGTATTTCCCTGTACAGTTATCAGGATGAATATTATGACGGCGTTTTGGACCTGGAAGGCTGTCTTCGTGAAACCGCAAAGACCGGAACTACCGGCGTGGAGCTGCTGGCTGAGCAGATGATCAAAAAATTCCCCAAGCCCATCGAGGATGAGGAATTCCGGGCGCACTGGTTTGAAATGCTGAAAAAATACAATCTGACTCCGTCCTGCTACGACGCGTTCCTGGAGAACCGGATCTACTCCAACCGTACTCTGTCTCTGGGCGAGCAGGTAAATATGATGAAGAGAGATCTTCGTCTGGCTGGTATGCTGGGCTTCCCGGTAATCCGTACTCTGGTTTCCACTCCCATGGACGTTATCGAGGGAAGTCTGGAGTATGCGGAAAAGGTAAATGTAAAGATCGGTCTTGAGGTACACGCTCCCTTTTCACTGAACTCCGGATGGGCAGACGGCTACATGGAAATGATCAACCGCACCGGCACCAAATATTTCGGATTCATTCCGGATATGGGTATTTTCTGCAAAAACATCCCGGACGTTTTAAGGGACAAGGCCAGAAGACAGGGCGCTTCCGAGGAGTGCTTAAAGATCGTGGACGACGCTTACGCTCAGAGAGTAGCCAAGGGCTTCGTGAAGATCAAATACGACCTGGATCTTGGAAAAGCCAATATGGAATACCGTATGGCCAACGGCATGAAGGAAATGATGGACGCTGTGGAAAAGGCCGGCGGCGGCCCCGCAGACATGATGTACGCAGGAACCTCCTTCACCTATTCCTGGTCCGATCCTCAGGACATTATCGACAATATCGACTACATTTTCCATACTCACGCGAAATTCTACAATGTTCATGAGGACTATGTGGAGACTGCGGTAGCCATTCCCGAGGTGGTAGAAGCATATAAGAAGGCCGGTTATACCGGATTCCTGAGCTCCGAGTATGAAGGCGGAGAGCACTTAAGAGACGTGGGCGTTGACAGTATCGAACAGTGCCGCCGTCATCAGGAAGCGCTGAGAAGAGCCATCGAGAGCTGACGCGGCGCAGAAAACTCCCGACGGGGCTGCTCTTCAGTAACATGAAGAAATGAAATCTATCAGAAAGGTGGATGAAGAACATGAAATTTGGTTTATTGACAGCAATCTGTGAAGGCATGACTTTTGAGGAAGTGGTGGACTTCGCGGCGGAGAACAATCTGGAGTGCCTGGAAGTGGCCTGCTGGCCGGCAGCCGGCGCAAAGAGACGTTACGCGGGCGTGAGCCATATTGACGTGGTAAACCTGACAGAGGAAAAGGCGAAGGAGATCAACGATCTCTGCGCGAAGAAGGGCGTAATGATTTCTTCTCTGGCATATTATCCCAATACGCTGGATCCGGATCTGGAAAAACGGGCTTCCTATGTGGCTCATCTCCATGCGCTGATCGACGCTTCCGCCATGCTGGGCGTGAACATGGTGACGACCTTTATCGGACGTATCTCCGACAAGACCGTGGCAGAGAACCTGGAGGTTGCCAAAGAAGTATGGACCCCGATCCTGAAGCATGCGGAAGAAAAAGGCGTGCGTATCGGCATCGAGAACTGCCCCATGTGGTTTACCGACGACGAGTGGCCCGGCGGACAGAACATCATGAGCACTCCCGCGAACTGGAGAAAGGTATTCGAGGTTCTGGACAGCCCGAATCTGGGACTGAACTACGATCCTTCCCATTTCGTATGGCAGCAGATCGACTATATCAAACCCATCTACGAGTTTAAGGATAAGATCTTCCATGTTCATTACAAGGACATCAAGGTATATCCGGACAGACTGGCGGATGTGGGCGTGATGGCCAATCCCCTGCAGTACATGACCCCCAAGATCCCCGGACTGGGCGATGTGGACTGGGGCAAATACGTATCCGCTCTGACCGATATCGGATTTAAGGGCTGCAGCGTGATCGAGGTAGAGGACAAGGCTTTTGAGGATTCTCTGGAAAGCGCCAAGAAAGCGGTTATTCAGAGCGCAAGGTATCTGAGAAACTTTATCAGTTAAATTACGACGCCTTTTATAGGCTGCGGGGCCGGGAATGCTTCCGGCCTCTGCGGCCGTGTAAGGATAATTGCCGGAACATTTTTTTAAAGGAGGAAATATTCATGAAAGCAAAAAAATTACTGGCTGGTTTACTGACAACGACTATGGTTCTTGGAATGGGCACCGTGGCATTTGCAGAGGAAGAGGGAACTCATATTTATGTTCTGACCGCGTCTGAGGATCACGGCTGGACCGGTTCTGTGGCTACCTTCGCGAAGGAGAAGGCCGAGGAGATCAATGCGGAAGGAACCTACTCCGCAGAGGTGATCACCGCTGCCAGCGCTTCCGACCAGATTACGCAGATCGAGGATATCCTTGCCGGAGATACCAGCAACATCGCTATCGTAGTGATGCCTCTGGACGACACCGTACAGTCCGCTATTCAGCAGATCGTGGACGCCGAGGTACCCTATGTGGCATTTGACCGTATCATCGACGCGGTTTCCAGCACTGCGGTATCCAATGTAAAGGGCGACAACAGCGGCATCGGCGCCGGTTCCGCGGCATATTTCGTATCTCTTGGCATGCAGCCCGGCGACGCTGTTTATGTATATGAGGGCGATACCTCTTCCGTGACGACTCTGCGTGACTCCGGCTTTACCGATTATCTGACCGGCGCAGTAGAATTTGACGGTTCCTATATTGCCGACGAGGCCAAGTGGAGCGAGGAGGATCTGGCGAACATCACCTACTCCGGAGCTATGAACTGGAGCCGTTCCGATACCAAAACCTCCTTCGAATCCCTGATGGGCGACGCTTCCAATGCGGAGATCAAATGGTTCTATGCAGAGGACGACGAGCTGGCTATGGGTATTCTGGAAGCCCTGAACGGCGGCGGCATCGACGACGCGGTGAAGGAAACCTTCCTGGGCAACGGCCCGGCTATGACCGGATGCGGCGGCCTGGATGAGTATTATGAAGTGCTTCGCGGAAATTCCTATGCGGATCTGGCAGAGCAGTTCTCCGGACTTTGCTCTGTAACCTACAGCCCGGCCATGATTCAGACTGCGATCCAGGATATGGTAGACTATCTGAACGGCGGAGAAGTAGTACAGGATCACGTGATCCCCTGCGAAAATGTGACTGCTGAGAACGTAAGCGAGTATCCTTCCTTCTGATAAGTCGCACTGAAATGACAAATACTGCCGCCAGCGGTACCCTGCGGGGAATCCGGGCGCCGGCGGCGTCTGTTTGATCATTACTGATAAAAATCCGGCGGCCATAGCGGTGCTATGGCCGCCTTACGAGTTTAAGGAGCGGTCGTCATGTTGCTGGAAATGAAAAATATTGACAAGGCTTTTAATGGCGTACCTGTACTGAAAAAGGTACAGCTGGAGGTGGAAAGAGGAGAAGTCCATGCTCTGCTGGGGGAAAACGGAGCCGGAAAATCCACCCTGATGAACGTGCTCACCGGCGTCTACCCCAGGGACGGGGGTACGGTGACATTTGACGGACAGCAAGTGGAGCATGCCACCATCAAAAAGACGGAGGAGATGGGCATTGCCTTTGTGCACCAGGAACTGAATCTGTTTAACGATATGACGGTCTGGGAAAATATTTTCCTGGGAAAAGAGATCGTCAGCAGACTGGGAAGATGCAATAAAAAAGAGATGATCCGAAAAGCGTCGGAGCTGTTTTCCCAGCTGGACGTAAAGATCGATCCCACGGAGAAGGTGGAGAATTTAAAGACCAGTGAAAAGCAGCTGCTGGAAATTTCCAAGGCCCTGTTCTTCAAGGCAAAGCTGCTGATTCTGGACGAGCCCACCACGGCATTGAATAATGATGAGATCGATCACCTGTTCCAGATCATAAGAAATCTGAAAAAGAACGGAACGTCCTTTATTTTTATCTCCCACAAGATGCCGGAGATCTTCCGGATCTCGGACCGGTATACCGTTTTCCGGAACGGAGAGTATATCGCCTCCGGCAGCATCAGAGAGATCACCCCGGAGGAGATCACGAAGCTTCTGGTGGGAAACGCGGATTCCTTCCGGGATATTTACGAGGAGCGGGAGACCGGGGAAACGATCCTGAAGCTGAGGGATTATTCCGGACCGGGCTTTCAGCACATTAATCTGGACATTAAGCGCGGTCAGATCGTGGGACTGACCGGACTGCAGGGAGCGGGCAGTTCGGAGCTGATGCAGTGTATCTTCGGCATCACCCGCGGGACAGGCGGTTACATAGAGATGGAGGGAAAAAAGATTCCTCCCAGCTCCACCCATAAAACCATGAAGGCCGGCATCGCCATGCTGGCTTCCAACAGAAAGGAAAATTCCGTGATTCCGGATATGAGCCTTCTGGAAAACATGTACCTGGCGGAGCATACGCTGTCGGCGAAACAGTTCCCCATCCATCGGAAAAAGGAACAGGAAAAATATGAGAAGTACCGCCAGATGCTGAACATCAAGGCCCAGGACAGCAGCGATTCCATACTTTCCCTCAGCGGCGGCAATCAGCAGAAGGTATTTTTAGCCAGATGGCTGAACACCAACGCGGACGTTCTTCTTCTGGATAATCCCACTCAGGGAATCGACGTGGGAGCGAAAGCGGAGATTTACAAGCTGATCCTTCAGCTGGCGAAGGAGGGGAAAACCATCCTCATCAACACGCTGGAAATTCCGGAGATTCAGAAGATCGCCGACTACTGCGCGGTTTTCTATGAGGGAAGAATCGTAAAGATCCTGCAGCATGAGGAGATCACCGAGCAGACAGTCATGCTCTACTCCACCAATGCGGCGGAGGCTTAGGGAATCAGGGAGGAAAAAACAGATGACAAAAAAGAACCCATTGACAAAAGCGCTGTCCCAGTACAGCTTTATCCTGGTATTTATTGCGATTTTCATTGTCTATGCCTTCACGTCCAACGGTCTGACCTGGAACGGAGTCATGAATATCTTCCGTCATTCCGCGGTGATCGGGATCATCGGAATCGGGATGGGCATGGTCTGTCTCACCGGGGAGATCGATCTTTCCGTGGGGTCCATGCTGGCGCTGATCAGCGGCTTTGCGGTAGTGATCTTCAACCTTACGGGCAGCATCCTCGTTACGCTGCTGTTCTGTCTGGCCTTCGGCGCACTGTGCGGATGCATCAACGGCGTGCTGGTGGGCTATGTGAAGATGCCGGCGTTTATCGTGACGCTGGCTACCATGCTGATCTACCGCTCCTTTGCCCAGTATTTCTGTCAGCATATCCCCAAGGATCTCTGCGGCGGGGGCAGCTCTGTGTACCGTATGGTCAACAGCCTGAGCTCCTATCAGACCTTTTACAATTTCGGAAACGGCAAAATCGCCACCATTCCGATTGTGGGCCTCGTTCTGATCCTGGTGGTGGCGGTTTTCACTTACCTTACCACCAGCACGAAATTCGGCAAAAAGGTGTACGCCATCGGCAGCAATGAGAAAGGCGCCGCCATGAACGGCATCAATGTGGATCTGATGAAGACGGTGGTCTTCGTCATTACCGGGGCTTTGGCAGGCGCGGGAGCCTTCCTCTGGATCGCCATGAACGCCTCCTCGGACCCGGCCACCACGGGAAAGAGCAACGAGATGTACGCCATCGCCTCCGCGGTGCTGGGCGGCATCAGCATGAGCGGCGGCAGGGGAAAATGTCTGGGCATCCTGTTCGGAGCCATGTCCTATACGGTTATTGACAAGATCATCGTGGCGCTGAAGATGGATTCCCTCATCAACGACGCCATCAAGGGAATCATCCTGCTGGTAGTTATCCTGATTCAGCTGGCGGGACCGAGACTGAAGGAGAAATTCGGACACTGATCCCGCGGGCGCGGCGCCGGGGAACAGACCGGTCCGGCGGAGAAAAAGAAAGGGCGGCCATTTCATATGGAGACGATTGAAATACAGTTTCTGGCGGAACGATGGGAGGATCTGCATGTCCATTCAGACGTGGAGGTGTTTTATATTCTGGAAGGCTCCGGAGAGTTTATTCTGGAGGACCAGAGATATCAGATGAAAAAAGGCGATTTCATTGTGGTAAACTCCAATCAGAAGCATGGGTTCCGGACAACGGACGAGCGCTATCTGGGAGCGGGCATTCGTTTTCCCTATCTGTTCCTCTGCCGGACGATGAATCGGGAGACCATCTTCTTTTACTGCAATTCGGTTCAGAACGAGAATGAGATCATGGAAGAGCTGCGGGCGCTGCTGAAAAAAATCATAAACGAACAGTACCGCAATCCGGAAACCGGCAGGCTGCATCTGCTGAGCTTATGCTTTGAACTGCTGCATATTCTCACCACAGATTTTCTGGTGAGCAGAAACGACAGCCGGTTTCAGGGAAAGGATCAGAATTATGACGGGCGGAAGGCCCTGATCGCCGAGTACGTGCAGATGAATTACAACAGGGACATCAGCCTGATGGAGCTGGCGGAAAAGCTGTACCTGTCCAATACCTATCTGTCCAGATATATCAAGCGGCAGTTTCACATGACCTTTATCGAGTATGTCAATTCCGTGCGTCTGGACCACGCGGTGGCCCAGCTGCTGTATTCGGACCAGCCTCTGGTCCACATCGCCATGGAAAACGGTTTTGCCAGCTCCGCGGCTTTTAATAAGGTGTTCAAAGAGAAGTACCAGATGTCTCCCACGGAGTACAGAAATCTGCAGAAGCAGTCCCGGGACGGAAAAAACGTTCAGCGGGAGGAGGAACAGCTCCGGAAAAGAGTGCAGGATTTCTTTACGGAAGCTGCGGACACGGGGGAGAAAAAAACCAGACAGCTGGAGGAGTACGTCAATGTAAGCGGACCGGACCGGAAGCCTCTGGAAAACATCTGGACGAAGATGATTAATATCGGTACGGCTGCGGAGCTTCTTCACTCCGACATGCAGCAGCATGTGCTGTATCTGAAAAACAAGCTGCATTTTCAGTACGTCCGCTTCTGGGATCTGTATTCCCAGGAGGTGTTCATGCAGACAGGGCAGGCGGACGGCCAGTACAATTTTGACAAGCTGGACCGCATTCTGGATTTTCTGATGAAGAATGATCTGAAGCCCTACATGGAGCTGCGCATCAAGCCGAAGGTCCTGATCCAGAGCCAGATGAACCGCCTGCAGAATCAGGAGATCGCGGCGGACCCGGATGCGGAATATATGCAGGATTTTATGAAAAAGCTGGCCATTCATCTGATCCGCCGCTATACTGTGACGGAGATCGAGAAGTGGTATTTCGAGGTGTGGAAAACGGAGGAGTACTACTGGCAGAACAAGGAGATGAGCCGGGAGGAAAAGGAAAAAACCATCTATCTTTATCTGGATGTTTTTGACAATATCGCCGGGACCCTGCGGAAATATCTTCCCAATATCCGCATCGGAGGCGGAGGCTTTGCCCTGCGGTACGGGGAGGAGCATTTCCTGGATATCCTGAGACTGTGGAAGGAACGGGAGAATCTGCCGGATTTCGTGTCGGTTTACTGCTATCCCTACACCGCCGAGATGATCTACATGGGCAAAAATCAGACTCTGGACGTGGACTTTGTGAAGAAGGATCTCCGCCGGGTGAGAGAGCTGATGAAGGAAGCGGAATTTCCTGTGGAACCTCTCCATGTGACGGAGTGGAGTTTTTCCATGTCCAGCAGAAGCGTGCTGAACGATCACTGCATGAAGGGCGCGTACCTGCTGAAAAACATGATCGACAGTATCGGGCAGGCGGATCTCATGGGATATTGGGTGGGGTCGGACCTTTTTGCGGATCATTACGATTCCAGATGGCTGCTGAACGGAGGCGGCGGTCTGATCTCCAAGGACGGGATCCCCAAGCCGGCCTTCTATGCCCTGGAGTTTATCAATCATCTGGGAAGATATCTGATCAAAACAGGCGATCACTATGTAATCAGCGACAACGGGCAGGGAAACTACCGCATCGTCTGTCATAACCTGAAGACGCTGGGCTATCAGTACAATCTTCTTCAGGAGGATCAGATCCGCAGGGATGAGGTGAACAATCTTTTTACGGATCTCCAGAGACTGAACATGCATTTTAATCTGGAGGCGGCCCGCAGCGGGAAGTATACCATGCGGATGTTTTCCATCAGCCAGAAATTCGGAAGCATCCAGGATCTGTGGAAAGAGGTAAACGTGGAGGGGGAAATGACTCCGGAGGATATCCGCTATCTGGAGCGGATCACCACGCCGCGTCTGCAGCACCGGTACTGCGAGGAAAAGGGAGGGAAGCTGCGGTTCGACGTGGAGCTGGAGCCCAATGAGATGAAATTCATTCATATCTCCTACACATATATGTAAAACAGCGGAAAACCTGAGGGCAATTTCGGGACAAAATTGTTGCTCTCAGGTTTTTTTTGTATCCGGTTTTGGAAAAGAGATGGAATAAATTGAGATAAAAAACAGGAAGTATCCGGGGGGTTCCTTTTTTATAATGACACTATCAGAAAAAGGGAGGGCATTTTGATATGGCAAAAAAGGTATTAGGTGTTTCGTTTGGAAGAAAAATGAGTAATTGCGACATCATGGTAAAGCATGCCCTGATGGAGTGTGAGAAGGCCGGCTGCGAGGTGGCCTTTATCCGGGCGGACGATCTGGATATTCATAACTGTACAGGCTGTATTTCCTGCGTGATTCAGATCATGATGGGAAAGGGCAGAGGCTACTGCGTGCGCCACGATGATTTTGACATTCTGGATGAGTGCGTGATGCAGTCTGACGCGGTGATTCTTGCATGTCCCACGTATGAGACTTCCGTTACAGGACGTTTTAAGACCATCTGCGACAGGATCGGACCGAGCCACGATATTACGTTCCGGCAGGCCGCTTATGACGAAGGAAAGGCTGCCGGCAAGCCCGAGGAGAAGCTGCCGGATGCGAGAACCTTTAAGAAGCGCACGGCTGCTCTGATCTCTGTAGGCGGAGCCATGACGGAGAACTGGATCGCGCTGACCATGCCGATGATGTATGAGTTTACGTTCCCTATGGGCATCGACGTTATCGATACGGTGGAGTATTACGGAGCCATGGCTCATGAGTCCGTGCTGGGCAATCCGGAAATGATGGAGCGTATGACAAAGGTGGGTCAGAACATTCTGGCTTCTCTGAACGCGGAGACCGAAGAGGAGCGCACGAAATGGCGCGGCGATGAGGAAGGAGTATGTCCTGTCTGCCATACCCGTCTGCTGCAGGTTTCCCATGACGCCCGCACGGTGGACTGCGTAGTCTGCGGAAGCCATGGAACCCTGGAGATGAACGACGGAAAAATCCGGGTTCACTTTACCCAGGAGGAGATGGACAGATCCCGTCTGAGATGGGCAGGAAAGCTGGAGCACTCCACGGAGATCAAGACCCAGGCTCAGCCTTCTGGAACCATCAAAAACCTGAAGGAGCTGAAGGCACCCTATGCGGCCTTCCAGCCGGGAGTATTTGAGCCGGATCCCAACAGCTTCGGAAATATTAAGAAGTAAATAGCCGGAGAGCGGAAAAAGGGGCTGTCGGTGCTGTGCTTCATCAGCATCGACAGTCCCTTTTCAGTAATTTTATGGGCCGAGATGTGTCTGAGCGGCATAAAATACCATCTCGCACACGCCGCAGAGCCCCATCACAAGGACAGGATTCATTTTTACTTTCCGCAGAAGAAAAAGCGCGGCGGCAAAGTACAGGATCATGCGTGCGGATACCTGATGGACAGCCGGTATCCCCTCTATAAAGAATGCGGAGATCAGGATGGTGACGCCGGCCTTCGCGATCATGGCGACTACCGCGGGACGCAGGCCGGCGAGGGTGTGCTGCAGCAGGGAAAGCTTCCGGTATCTGGTATAAATAAAAGCCAGAACAGATACAAAAATGCAGGAGGGAAGGACGCATCCCAGCGTCGCCGCGATGGCGCCCGATATGCCTGCCGTCTGCGTTCCCACGAAGGTGGCCGCATTGACCGCGATGGGCCCGGGAGTCATTTCGGCTATCGTCACCAGATCCGCGAAGGTATTCATGGACATCCAGTGATGGGTGCGGATCACCTGCTCCTGAATCAGCGGCATAGCGGCGTAGCCTCCGCCGAAGCTGAAGCATCCGATCTTAAAAAAACTGAGAAACAGCTGAATAAGAATCATGCCTCTTTTCCTCCTCTGGCTGAAAGAACCGCCCGCAGCATGCTGGCCGACGCTGCGGCGATTATGATGACAATGGTACTTACATTGAAGAAATAACTGGCGCAGAAGCTGAGGATCATCACTGCCATATTCAGGATATCTCCGGTATTCACCACATTTTTTCCCATATCATAGACCACAGAAGTAATCACGGCTCCGATGCCGGAGCGCATGCCGTTCAGCATGGCGCTGACATAGGGATTGCTGATAAAGGCTGTATAGCACAGCGAGACCGCGGACAGGATGACCAGAGGCGGGATGACGGCCCCCAGCACGGCCATGATCAGTCCGGGAATGCCGCAGATCCGGTAGCCCACGGTGATGGCTCCGTTGACGGCCACCGCGCCCGGGGACGCCTGAGCGATCGCTGCCATGTCCAGCATTTCCTCCTCATCGATCCAGTGGTACTGGTCTACAAATCTGTTTTTCAGAAGTGTGACGATCACATATCCTCCCCCAAAGGTAAAAGTGCTCAGATAGAGGGTGGAGAGGAACAGCTTTTTCAGTTTCTGTCTTTTTGTCTGGTCCATTTTCAGAAAACCTCCCGAGTGCGATATAAAGATTCTGTTGACACTTTAGCATTTTCTGCACTATAATTCAAATAGTATTATCTGATGAGAATACATAATAAAAATGTTATAGAAAGAGGAAACAGGGTGACGATCAGACATTTAAAAATTTTTATCGCCGTCTATTCGGAAATGAGTATCACAAAAGCCTCGCAGAAACTGCATCTGGCGCAGTCCAGCGTCAGCATGGTGATCCGGGAGCTGGAGGAGAATTATCACGTGAAGCTGTTCGACCGGGTCAACCGCAGGCTGTATGTGACGGAGGAGGGACGGCTTTTTTTTGACTATGCGGCGCATATTGTAGATTCCTTCGACCAGCTGGAAAATGTGATGACGGAGCCGGACGCCGTCAGGCAGATCCATATCGGGACAAGCATTACCATCGGCAATTATCTGGTCCCCGGGGCCGTAAGACGGTTTCAGGAATATTATCCGGCGTGCAGCGTCTCTGTCAGTGTGGAAAATTCTCACCAGATCATTCAGAAGGTGCTGAAAAACGAACTTGCTTTCGGGGTGGTGGAGGACCGGGCGTCCTACGAACAGCTGGCCGAGAAGCCGTTTATGAAGGACCGGCTTTTTTTTGTATGCGGCGCGGGACATCCCCTGGCGGGGAGGGAAACTGTGACCCTTGAGGACGTGTGCCGGTACCCGTTTTTTATGAGGGAGCCCGGCAGCGCGGCGCGGGAGATTACGGAGCATTTTATGAAAATCAGGCAGATGAAATATGAGATCCTGTGGGAGAGCGTCAGCAATCAGGCGCTGCTTCATGCCATTCGGGAGCTGCCGGGAATTACGGTCCTGTCGGAAAAGCTGGTGGAAAAAGATGTGAAGGAGAAGAAGATTTCCATCCTTCCGCTGCATCCTCAGATTTTCGAGAGACAGTTCTCGGTGGTCTATCACCGGCAGAAGTATCTGAATGCGGCGGTGCGGAAGCTGATGGATGTGATTACGGCTGCAGGTCAGCAGGGGAAGGGGTGATGGCTTTGGCTCCGGTGAATCTTATGATCAAACCGGCCTCAGGGCTCTGTAATATGAAATGTGATTACTGTTTTTACTGTGATGAGGCGGGCAAGCGTTCCGTGAGCTCCTATGGACGGATGTCGGAGAGGACGCTTAAGAATGTGATCCGGAAAACCGTGCTGGCTGCGGAGGATTCCTGCTTGATTGTTTTCCAGGGCGGTGAGCCGACGCTGTGCGGACTGGATTTTTTCAGGAAGGTTCCGGAATATGTCCGTCAGTATAATAAGCGCGGCGTCCGTGTGGAATATGCCCTTCAGACCAACGGCTACGGCATTACCGAGGAATGGTGCCGGTATCTGAAGGAAAATCATTTTCTGGCGGGTCTCTCTGTGGACGGAACAGAAAACATACATGATGCTTACCGTCACAGCCGGTCGGGGCAGCCCACATACAGGAGGGTGCTGCAGACCGCGGAGATGTTTGACCGGTTCGGGATAGACTACAATATTCTGACGGTGGTGCACCGGCAGACGGCGGAAAATATCCGGGAGATCTATGAGGCCTACCGCCGCCGCGGATGGCATTATCTTCAGTTTATTGCCTGCCTGGATCCGCTGGATGAGGAGAGAGGGCAGTGTGAATATTCCCTTCTGCCGGAGACGTACGGCCGGTTTCTCATCGACCTTTTTGAACTGTGGTTCGCGGATCTGAAACGGGGCAGGCAGCCCTATATCCGCCAGTTTGAGAATTATATGATGATGCTTCTGGGGTATCCGCCGGAGTCCTGCGAGCAGAGAGGCGTCTGCGGCATTCAGAACGTGGTGGAGGCGGACGGCAGCGTCTATCCCTGCGATTTTTATGTGCTGGATGATTACTGTCTGGGTAATTTCAATCATATGTCCTTTCAGGAGATCTGTCAGAACGGGAGGAGAAGCAGCTTTATCAGCCGGTCGCTGAATCATCCGGAAGCCTGCGGAGCCTGCCGCTGGTTTTCTCTCTGCCGCGGAGGGTGCTTCCGGTGCCGCCTTGCGCCGGGAGACGACGGCAGGGCATGGAATTATTTCTGTCCGGGCTATCAGATGTTTTTTGAGCGCTGCTTCGACCGGCTGAAGGAAGCCGCGGAAATAAGAGCCGGCCGTTCCTGATCCGGTATCATAAGGATATGTTCCGATCCCATCGGAACTGTTTCAGTTATGATTCAGTATCTTGTTCATCGCCGCAAGTACCGCGGATATTTCCAGGGGTTTGGACAGGTGGGCATTCATGCCCGCCTGCCGGCTCTTTTCTTCATCCTCGGCAAATGCGTTGGCGGTCATTGCGAAGATGGGGACGGACGCGGCGTCGGGACGTTCCATTGCGCGTATCCTTCTGGTCGCTTCAAAACCGTCCATCCGCGGCATCTGAATATCCATAAGGATCAGATCGTAGTAGTTTATTTCACTTTCTGCAAAAAGCGCGGCCGCCTTCTCTCCGTCCTCGGCTTCGTCGATCTTTGCGCCTGTGACCGTTCCCAGCAGTTCCACCGCGATTTCACGGTTCAGCTCGTTATCCTCCGCAAGCAGAATATGTTTTCCTCCAAAATCGTAGGTTTTGTTTTCCACGTCCGCTATTGCCAGGGACCGGTCGGTTTTCCAGTCGATCATGCGGGAATTTTCGGTGACGGTGAAGGGCAGCTGAACTTCGAATTCCGAACCTTTGCCGTATTCGCTGCGTACCGTGACACATCCGCCCATAAGCTCGGAAAATTTGCGGACGATGGACAGCCCCAGACCTGTTCCTCCGAATTTATGAGTGATTTCTGCAGTTTCCTGTTCGAAGGCCTCGAATATCTTATCAAGATTTTCCTCTTTTATGCCCATACCGGTATCGCTGACCGAAAAACGCAGCAGGATCCGATCCTCCTCATGCTTCAGTTCGCTGACGCTCAGAAGGATTCTGCCCCCTTTCGGAGTGAACTTGAAGGCATTCGAGAGAAGATTTGTGAGTATCTGATTGAGACGCAGGGAATCGCCTCCGATAAATTCGTCAATCCTGCCGGACAGCGAAATTTTGAAATCAATGTTCTTTTCTTCTGCCTGTACGCTGTAGATATTTTCGAGATTCTCAAGAAAGAGCCGAAAGTCGAAGAGCTCGTTTTTCAGCTGTATCTTTCCGCTCTCGATCTTTGACATATCCAGTACATCGTTGATAAGCGACATCAGATGCTTGGATGAGAGTGCTACTTTTTTCAGGGAGTCCTCCACCTTTTCGGGATCATCCGAATTCTGGCGGGCAATCTCCGTCATGCCGATGATCCCGTTCATGGGCGTGCGTATTTCGTGGCTCATGCGGCTCAGGAACTCGCTTTTTGCAAGGTTTGCCTGTTCGGCGGCTTTCTGTGCCTTTTCAGCGGATTCGCGGGCAGCCTCCAGCTGTTTTGAGTGGGCCCTCAGATTCGTGAGATAAATCAGGAAAATGATCAGTATCAGCAGCATCACGGAGGCCATCATGGCGATGGCGTTTCGGTTGAGCCGGCCGCTCAGTTCCTCGGTCATTTCATCAACGACCGCATAGGGCACTTCCATGAGCATATACCATTCCGTGCTCTCTATGGGCGCATAATACATGCACATATGGATTCCGGCGGCTTTGAAGATCACCATACCGTTATTCCCTTTTTGGAAATCCTCCTCGATCTGTTCGATGGAGCAGCCCTCATCAAACTCGGCGTATTCCCTGAATTTGGAAAGGATATTGGTGCCCTGCGGAAGATCGGAGAGATAGGTGTTATAAACGATAAAGCTGCCGTCTCCGGTAACGATACTGGCATTGGTCTGTCCGTCGTCGCTGCGCAGAAACAGGTGCTGTCCGATGGAATCCGCTGTAAATCCTGCGATGATCGCGATCATATCCGTTCCGTCAAAGGGTATCGGTGATATCTGCGTGCCGAGAACGATCATATTGCTGTCCAGGAATGTTTCGTTGTAGGACACAAGTCTGTCTTCGCCATTGAGCAGTTCCGCCAGGAAGCTGAGCTTGGAGGCTGCGGGGCGTTTTCCGTCTGTGCTGTAATAGAAGCCGTCCTCGTCGATAAACGCCATAAACTCAAAGTCGTTGTTCTGCTCGGCGTCGGTTATGAACCTTTCCAGCGCTTCCAGGCTTTCCGTATCCTCGCTGTTAACGCTTTCAGCCACAGCCTTCAGTCCGCTGTATCTCAGAGAAAGCCCGGATTTGAAGTTGGCCTGCGTCAGATTTGTCATTTCCCGCAGATATATGGTATTCATATCTTTGGTAAAACCGGATGTGATCACCGCCGCCGCGGCGATCAGCCAATGTACCAGCAGGCTTACAAGCACGATGGCCAGAATCAGCACGGCGTAGAACCGTCTGTGTGAAACCTTTTTGCCATGTCCTTCACTCATTTTCATTCACCGATGTGATCCTTCCTTCAATCTGCGACACAATTTCTTCATCGTTATGACTGACGATATATTCTTCCAGTACGCTGCGGAACGTATATTCCGTTTCCTGAACGAGCTTTACATTTTCGGCTTTCGGGGTATCATTGCTGTAAACATTGAGCATGGTATAGCCGTCGCCGTTGTTGTCCGCATATCCGTTGCTTCCAGCCATGTAATCTGTTACGGCGATGGTATATACGGCTTTTTCGTCAAGGGGCGAACCGTCCGGGAGTGTGACGTCAGCAAGCTGCGCCGGAGAGTCCCCGGCGGGCGGAATGAAGGAATATTTCAGTCCTGAAACGTTCAGGAATCTTCCTCCCGGTATTTTGGCATTGAGCGTCATGGCTGACAGGCTGTTTGAAAGCATGCTTCTTATAACGTCTGCATTTACTTCCAGAACGATGATGTTGTCATCATAGGGACAGACATAATCAAGATCGTAGCTGTAAATATCGCCTTCGTACAGACTTCCTCTGATGGAGCCTCCGTTTACCACGGCGATATACGCACCGGTCAGCTCTCTGACCGCATCGGAAATCAGATTTCCGATTTCCGTTTCTTCCAGGCGCACGTTATAGTTTTCAACGATCATATCATGGTCAATGGTTCCGATCAGAGTGGCAGTCTGGTCGATGCCGCCCTGCATATATTCGTCTATCTCGGCAAATGCCGATGCGGTATCCGTCTGTCCGCAGAGCACGGAATTGCAGCGGCTGCCGAAGTAGCGCAGAAAATCGTTGGGTATGGAGATATTGTAATTATAGCCGTTCTCAATACAGTCCCTGATTCCGCCGGGAACGATATCGGAAGCCGAAGTATAGTCCACAAGATAGGAATAGCCTGCCCCGCTATCCATCATGAAGGCGTCCTGTCCTTCGGGAGTGGACAGGAGACCCAGTATTTTCCGGCAGGCGTCCAGCCGGGCTTCCTTTCCCTTTTCGGTAAGTGCTTTGTTGACAGCGAGAAAGGCTGTGGGAGTGGAAACCGTCCATGCGGGATTGCCCTCGCTGCTGAGCATCGGCAGCATGTCAAATTCATAACTGCTGTTCTTCCGGATATTATCAAGCATCGTGACATTATCAAACGCCATCAGCAGTTTCCCGCCGCTCATTTTTTCAAGGACAGGAGCGGAATTGGAAGCGTAGGCGAAAGGAAGCGGATCCAGATATTCCTTTTCTATCATTTTCAGAGGCAGATCAAGGCAGCTTTCCAGGGAACCCGTGAAAGAGGCCCTGCCGTCTGTCAGGTCGCTCAGCCACCGGATGCCGTCGGAGAGTCCGAAAAAATCCGGGATCTTTGCCGCGATGGTGAAAACAGCCGTGGTGGCAGGCGTACCGTTTACGACAAAAACGGAACCGTTTTCGTCCGTACCGATATGCTTCTCCTTCGCTTTTCCAAGCATTGCCAGCAGTTCCTCCTGGGTTGCGGGAACGGACAGGCCGTTTTCCTGTGCAAGCGTGACGTTATAGAT
The DNA here is from genome assembly GCA_947626985.1 of uncultured Lachnospiraceae bacterium. Taxonomy (GTDB): domain Bacteria; phylum Bacillota; class Clostridia; order Lachnospirales; family Lachnospiraceae; genus Blautia_A. The sequence continues at coordinate 55,566 of CANQUG010000017.1, forward strand.
ATATCCATAGTACTGCGCCGGCAGCGGAATAAAGTAATTTTTTCCGTCTTTGGCGATTTTGTGCATGATGCCGGACTGATAAGCCGAGATATATTCCTCTGCGCTCAGATCCGCGAGATAATTCAGCACATCGCCTGCTGCAAGGGTGGACGCCACAAGATCGCTGCCGTGTCCGTTGCGCAGACGGCGCTCTGTTTCGCCGTCGATCGTCGCCTGTGCGTTTGTTTCGATCTGGAGGTCGATATCCGGAAAGGCGGTTTCCACAAGTTTTTCCAGGTTGGGCAGATCGCTGGTATACAGCATGGAAACGGCTGTTTTATTTTCGCCGGACGGATCTTCGACTGAGGTTTTTGGGGCTGATGTTTCGGCTTTTTGCGATGAGCAGCCGCTGAGGCACAGTAAAGTTATAACCAGACAAAGTATTTTTTTTGCATTCATCCTCTCACCAGTTTCTTCTGCGTAGTAAAACGTTAATCCCGGAAAGCTTCTTCTGAAGCAGTTTCCGGAAAATATCATGTTAATTGTACTATACTTTTCCGGCTTTAGCAATCCCTGAGGGTCTGGAGTTTTTGTCTGTTATTCGGTGAGTTATTCGGTGTGATTTTTGTTTTTAAAAGGTTACTTTTCACGGGGTGGGGAAATAAATAGAACACTGTGGTTCGGATAATTGAACGGACTACAGTGTTTTT
>CANQUG010000018.1 GCA_947626985.1 uncultured Lachnospiraceae bacterium
TGCTGAAAAAACAATGAAAAAGAATTGAAACTACGTGGGAAGGTCGAAATTGACGAAAACCCACTTTATTAGAGGAGACTTCTTGGCAGCCCCGGACACGCGCTTTGTGTGAGTATGTAGAAAGATCGGTAAGTGTTACAAAAGAGCAGGATGATATACTCAAACAGCAAAGCCTGCAGATTGAGGAACTGAGACGCAGGTTTCAGGCATTGGAGAACAGAGAGGAATCCGACGTCTGAGCTGTCTTAAAGCTGCTGTCCACATGTATTGTATCGAACCAGTATTCTGTTTTATAAATAACCGGACTGTAAAAATACGGTAAGATACTCTTCTGTCGGCTATCTATTCTGACAGCTTCCTCAAACTATAGCAAAAAATCAGAAGATTACACTGCGCCGTCTTTTGCAGCACTACATACAACTCCTGTTCCTTGCGAATCAGTTCCCCCTGTGTTACAATTTAAAAAACTTTGATGGTTTTCCGGGGACGACGGCAAGTTCAGGAGGTTTCCAATGAGTGAAGTAAAAATTATCCCTACCACAGGGCGGAATAACTGCGGAGGACGCTGCCGCATCTTCGCCCATGTGCAGGATGGGAGAATTATAAAATTAACCACGGAATGCGGAGGGGGAGATGAAAAGCACCCTCCGTTAACTGCGTGTGTGCGCGGTATGAACTATGATACCACCTTTCTGAATGACAGGAGGCTGCTGTATCCCATGAAGCGCACGGGGGAAAGAGGCAGCGGCAGCTTTGAGCGCGTGACCTGGGATGAGGCGCTGGATATCATTGCATCTGAATGGAAGAGGATTCGGGGGACATACGGGCCGCTGTCCACGTACAGTAATTATGCCACGGGTATTTCAGCCATGATGAGCGGCACCGGCCTGATTTCCCGTCTGGCTGATCTGGACGGGGGTCTGCTGAGAAGATATAATTCCTACAGTACGGCCTGTCTGACTTATGCTGCGGAACTGATGTACGGCACCAGTCAGTCGGGAAGTACCATGGATACTGTGCTGGACAGCCGTCTGATTATTCTGTGGGGGCATAATCCCCAGGAGACGCAGTTTGATCATTCCATGCATCAGCTGCGCATGGCGAAAGAGAAGGGGATTCCCATTGTGTGCATCGATCCGCGGCGCTCCGATACCTGCAGAGTGCTGCAGGCGGAGTGGATTGGCCTGCGTCCGGCCACCGATGCGGCGCTGGCTGCCGGGATGGCTTACGTTATCATGACGGAAAAGCTTTATGATGAGGAGTTCGTTACCCGCTGCTGTATGGGCTTTACGCCGGAATCGCTGCCGGAGGGAATTCCTGCTGACCAGTGCTATTTTGCCTATCTTTCCGGTGAACAGGATGGCGTGCCGAAAACGCCCCGATGGGCGGAGGAGATCACGGGGGTTCCGGCGGAGACCATCGTTTCACTGGCACGCCGGTATGCCCGAAAGCCTGCGGCGCTGATCTGCGGTTACGGCGCTCAGCGCCACGCCAACGGCGAGCAGGGTGCGCGGGCTCAGATCATGCTGGCCTGTCTGACAGGCAATGTGGGAATCCGGGGCGGCTGGGCGGCCGGCTCCGGTTATTATCATGCCCATAATCAGCCGCAGATGCCGGAGGTGCATTTGCGCAGCCGCGTGTCCATTCCGTGCTTTTTATGGACGGATGCCATCGTGCGCGGCAGAACGATGACTGCGGAAAAAGACGGCGTCAGGGGAGCGCAGAGGCTGAATACCGATATCAAGATGCTTTTTAATCTGGCCGGCAACTGCCTCATCAATCAGCACAGTGACATCAATCGGACAGCTGAGATACTGAAGGATACCTCGAAATGCGAGTTCATTGTGGTAAGCGATCTGTTTATGACTTCCTCAGCCATGTACGCGGATATTCTGCTGCCGGGAATTTCCTTCCTGGAGGGAGAGAACATCACCATGCCGTGGGAGCGGGGAAGCTTCCTCGGCTACAATAATCAGGTTGTGGAGCCTCTGGGAGAATGTCGCTTTGAGTACGACTGGATCTGTGATCTGGCCCGCCGTCTCGGGCTGTATGAGGAATTTGCCGCCGGTCATGCCACTGTGCGGGACTGGCTGCGGGACTGTTATGAGAAAGTGCGTCCGCTGGAGCCGGAACTGCCGGATTTCGATACTTTTCGGCGCGAGGGAGGCCATGAATATAGAGATACTCCCAGTGTCATCGGCTTTGAGGCCCAGAGGAGGGATTTTGAGCATCACAGATTTCCCACGAGGTCGGGGAAAGTGGAGATTTTTTCTCCGGAGATATGGGAACGACATAATCCTGAAAAACCACCGCTGCCCGCCTATGTTCCCGCTTTTGAGGGACATGAGGATCCTCTGAGGCAGCGTTATCCGCTGCAGCTGATCGGCTGGCATACCCGCCGCCGCTGTCACAGCATCGGCGACAATAATCCGAAGCTGGAGCGGGTGGATCCTCAGCGTGTCTGGATGCATCCGGAGGACGCCGGGGCGCGGGGAATCGGAGAGGGCGACATGGTGGAAGTCTTTAACGATCGGGGACGGACCCGTCTGCCGGCGCATCTTTCCGAGAATCTGGTGCGGGGCGTGGCTGCCATGGCGCAGGGAGCATGGTACAGACCTGACGAGGACGGAACGGATACGAACGGCAGCATCAATGTGCTGACCACACTGCGGCCCACACCTCTGGCGTACGGAAATCCTCAGCATTCCAACCTGGTGGAGATTGTAAAGCTGTAATATAAAATGTAAAGGGAATCATGTTTTATTTTCTGTAATCAGGAAAATTTATGAATTTGCCGCTAGCCACAGCGCCGGCATTTTGGTACAATAAGATTGCCGTATCTGTTAAACTAACATAGAAGAGGTGCGAATCTTATGGTCTGCCAAAACAACAAAACAGAAAAAAGCCGGAATCAGATTTCCAGCACAGTCAGGGAACTCCAGCTCTGGAAAGAGTGCAAATCCTGGATAAAATGCGCTGCCGTGAAGTCGGATACCGTCATGCTGCTGGTAAAATGGGCATTGAATACCGGTATCTGTGCCGATTATGTTCTGATGGACATATGGTTTGAGGCAGATCCCAGGATCGGCGCCATTCTTGAGGAAGGGCTGGATGTTATAGGCATGGTAAAGCATTTGAATCAGTGCTACAGCTATCAGGGCAGGATCTATCCCCTGTCTGAGCTGCAGAAATTTGTCTGCTTTAACGGCGGGGAGGATGATCTGGGTTCCCTCTGCGCGGCTACGAAAAGCGGGATTCCCGTGAAGCTCGTCTTTATGCGGGACCGCAGTGAAAAAAATAAATGTCTGTACCTGCTGAGCACCGACTGCAGTCTTTCGGATCGTGATATTGTAAACATTTATGGGAAAGGCTGAAGGTGAATGCGCGGAAGGTGTCTCTTGCTTCCATGCGCATGGCGGGCGTTATAAAGGAGGCATTTTTTGTATAAGGTACTGTTCGCGGAGGATGAGCTGCTGGTGCGGCTCGGACTGCAGAATTCTATTCCATGGAGAGAATTTGATATGGAGCTGGCGGCGCAGGCGGAAAACGGCACGGATGCGTTCCGGCTGTTTCAGGAGATCCGTCCGGACCTGGTGATCACGGATATCCGGATGGATGGGCTGGACGGCCACGAGCTGATCCGCCGTATCCGGGAGATCGACGGAGAGTGCGCCATCATTGTGATTTCCTGTCTGGATGATTTTGACACGCTGAAAAGGCTGCTGCCCTACAAGCTCAGCGGATACATCACCAAGGCCAGTATGAGTATGGAGGAGATCTTTGACCTGCTGAGAGAGGTGGAGGAATATCTGGGCCGCATCGGGCGGGGCCATGCGGCTGAAGAGGAGGAGAGCACCGTCATGCAGAGGCTTTCCCGGTACCTCACCGGAGAGGAGGGGGAATGCCCCTTGCCAGGGGAGGAAAACATATCCGCCATGCTCCTGTTCCTGCTGAGCGACGAGGATCAGAAAAAGATCAACAATCTTGCCATAAAATTTGTGTGCGACCTTATCCGCCGTCAGATTCCGGACGGGCTGCTGGCGGAGACGAGCCCGAGAGAGCTTTGTCTTCTGATAAGAGACGGAGCCGGCTGCGACGATTCGGGGATTGAGCGCGTGAACCGGTCGGTGGAAGGGTTTCTCGGTATCCGTTTCATCATCGTCAGAGAAAAACGGAGAAGCGGAATCTCCCTCCGGGAGCTTTACCGCAGCCTGAAAGACCGCGCGGAGACGGAATACGGGGAGCCGGACCGGGACAACCGTCTGGTGAATTCCGCCATTCGTTATATGTACGAGCATCATCAGAACTCTCTGGGGCTTATGGAGATGTCGGGGGTGCTGGGGATCAGTCCCAGTTATTTTTCCCATTTGTTTAAGAGGGTGACCGGCAAAACATTTGTGGAATTTCTTAATGAGATCCGTCTGGAGGAGGCGATGAAGGAGATGAAGAGCAGCGACAGGACCATCTCGGAGATTGCCGGGAGTCACGGATTTATGAATCTGGAATATTTCAGCCGTTTTTTCAAAAAAGCCACGGGGCTCCCACCTTCCAGATGGAGGAAACGGAATCGATGAAGTATATCAAGAAGCTGGACTGGAAGAAAAAACTGATGCTGTCAGTCCTGGTTTCCGCACTGCTGGTGATCCTTCTGCTGTTCAGCGCAACCTATTATTATTTTCTGGGAAAGCTTGGCGAAGCCAACGAAAAGCTGGTTCGTCTGTCCTTTCAGGAAACGGAGAAAAATCTGGGGGACGTCATCGACATGGCCGAGATGTGCCTGAGCCGTCTTTCCAATCACCGGAGAGTATGGGAATTTTCCGAGGGTGAGTATGAGAGCCCGGCGCAGCGTTCCGTATCTGTCAAGATGCTGGTGAACAGCTTTGATGAAATGATTTCCCAGAACGGCAGTATTGAGGGATTCGGGATCTGGAACGGCGACGGGAGATGCGCCGTGTCCACCGGGGTGAAGAGCCGGACAGGCTATACCGAGGTGAGCGGTGGGATGAAGGTGCTGCTGCGCCGCTGCAGGGAAAATTATCCCTATGTTCTCTGGGTGGGCAGCGGGCAGCTGGATATTCCGGAGCAGGCTCCTATGTACTGTCTCACGGAGGAACCGGCTCTGGTGGGCCTGAAGGCCCTGGGAGAAGCCTCCGAATATCTGGAGGACAGCTACCTCGTGGTGACCCTCAGCGAGGAGAAGGTGCAGAAAAGCTTTGAACAGGTGGTATATAACGACAGCAGCGCCGTTCTGCTGGATCAGGATGAGATCATCATGTCCGCTACGGATTCCTCCCTTCTGGGAAGCCGGTTCGTGCCGGATTCCGGGAACCAGAATATCCGGTACGAGCTGTCCGGCAGAAACTGGACGCTGGTAAATATGATCCCTCTGGAGCAGTATCAGATGGAAGCCAGGGGCATCCGGAATGTGGGGATTGCGCTGGGAGTCGCCGCATTTCTTGCAATCACTCTCTTCGCCATGGTCTGGTCCCGCAGGTATGTCCGTCCCATTCAGACGCTGATGGAGCAGTTCGACAGCGTGGGAAAAGAGAACCTGGATATTCCTGTCCCGAAAAAGGAGGGCTGGCCGGAGCTGGCCAGACTGAATGAGGAATTTTATCTGACGGTTCAGAAGCTGAGGGACTACATACGCAGGCTGCGGGAAGCGGAGCAGGAAAAGGCCGTGGAGGAGCTGCGGACCCTGCAGTATCAGATCAATCCCCATTTTCTCTACAATTCCCTGAATTCCATCCGGTGGATGGCCATGATGACCAACAGCACGAAGGTGGCGGATTCCCTGACCACCCTCAGCCGGCTGATCATGCCTGTTCTCCGGAATCCCGGATTTACCTGGACACTGCGGGAGGAACTGCAGTTTCTGTCAAATTATGTGGAGATGATGCAGCTTCGCTACGGCAATGATATGGATTATTCTCTGGAATGTCCGGAGGAGATTCTGGGAGAAACCTTTCCCAGATTTATTCTGCAGCCGGTGATCGAGAACTGTTTTGTTCACGGCGGCACCGCCGGAGAGGGCCGGCAGGTGATGGTCCGGATTTCCAGGCCGGACGGGCATTTTTCCGTTATGGTGCGGAATACCGGTGTTTTTATTGAGGAAGACAGGGTGAGGGAGATCAATGACAAAATCGTCCGGGAGGAGGTCCATGGCAAAAATCTTGGCCTTGCCAATGTGCACCGGCGCCTGAAGCTGCTCTGCGGGGAACAGGCGGGCATCCGTCTTGAGTCGGAGCCGGAAACCGGCGTGACGGTGCGGATGAATTTTTAAACAGAATAGAAAAGCGCGGTCTGCCGCTGCAGAGGAACGGAGAAAATGCCCCGGGATTCTGCAGCGGCTTTTTAATGCTTTTTCGTTTCGTATCTCAAAGACCGTGAATAATGTACATATACTGACGACGGATATACCTGCGGCTATAAAAAACACAAAAAGAAGGAACTGACACTCCGGATATCATGTGTAATTTGACCAATTTAATGATAAACCTAAAAATTGGTCAAGTTTATATTTGCACAGCTTTTAAAAACAGCCATAAAATTCAAAAACTTCAAAAAATAGGTCATTCAATTCCCGTAAAAGATAAGATAGAATGAAAGCTATCTAATAATAAACGGTCTGAAGGCAAAAAAATCCAATTTTATTGCGGAAAAGGAACGGCAGGGATTTTTGACGGGAGGGCCGTAAATATAAGGAGGAGGAAGAAATGAGTAAAAGAAAAATGATGAGCGTGCTGCTCGGCGCTGTGATGGCCGCGGGAACTCTCAGCGTGAGCGTACCGGTGTTCGCCGAAGAGGCGGGACCGGATGTGTCCCAGCATGTGGACATTACCATCGGCGGTATCAATGTGGGAGACTCGGAATCCAGTGACAGATGGCCCAATGAGGTGGTGGACCTGATCGAGGAAAAGTTCAATGTCACCTTAAAGTGCGTGGCCTACGACAATGAAAGCCTGAACCTGGACCTTTCCGGCGGCACCACTGCGGATATCGTTCAGATCAACGACGATCATATCGAAAGCGTGGTCAGGGGAAAGCATGCGGTGAATCTTGAGGATTACGCCGATATCGCCACGAATATTTTTTCTGACGATATGGCGTTCCGGAATGAAATCCTGAAGGCCTACAAGAGCAATGATGAAGGCGTTCAGTACTTCGTTACGCCCCGTGTCACCTTCGCGGATACGGTGATCAATTACGGAACGGTTCTGAATAACGGCTATATCGTGCGGTATGACCTTTATAAGGAGATCGGATGCCCGGATATCACGAATGACGACGAGTATATCGAAGCTCTGAAAGCCATGAAGGAGATTTATCCCGAGACCGAGGACGGGCTTCCCACCTACGCCATGAGCGTTTACAACGACTCTCAGCTTCACGCGTACTTCTACAAGGGCTGTCTGTCCGAGGGCTACAGTAACCTGGAAGGCGGCATCTACGTGCAGAACGCGGTTACCAATGAGCTGGTGCCGGATCTGTACGATGTAGGCGTGGAGAGCGATACTCCCTTCTGGGCAGGCGTGAAATTTTACAATAAGCTGTATCGGGAAGGACTGCTGGATCCCGATGTGTTCATTACCAAGTCCGAGGATATCCAGGAGAAATATGACAAGGGCCAGTATCTGGGCGGCGTTGTAAACTGGTATTACGGCAACTATAACAGCCTCCAGAGGGCCGCGGATCCCGAGACGCTGAAGGAGTATATTACCCTTCCGTCTCACCTGGGCTGGGCCAACGAGAAAAACCTGGCCGGCTGGTTCGGTAAATACTTTTTCGTATCCTCCCATTCTCCCAATGCGGAGCGCGCGGTGATGATCCTGGATTATCTTCAGGGCGAGGAGTGCTCCAGAATCGTGGACTCCGGTACGGATACGAGATGGGGCGTGAATGAGGACGGCGTGGCTGCTCTGACAGAGGATACGCTGGATCTGAAGACAAACGGCGCGCGTTTGGATGAGTACAATAAGAGCGGTATCAACGCTCCGTTCCTCAGCGATATGGTTGGAGAGGATCACCACAATTTTGCGGACGACGGAAGCCGTGTGGATCTGTGGTACGCCGATGACGTGCTGGCGAAAAGCATGACCTTTGCAGAGAGGGATCTGTGTGAAACTCTTGGTCTGGAGATACCCAGCGACATGCTGAAAAAGCATGTGGAGGCCGGCGTGAGCATCGACCTGGGCAGCCAGATCACTGCGATCCAGCTGGGCATGCCTACCACTCCCCGTGATATCGTTCGTATTGACAGCAACTGTGAAGAGCTTACGCTTTCCGCTCTTCCCGGTCTGGTACAGGCAGAGTCCGACGAAGAGTTCGCAGCTGCTAAGGAAGCTCTGGTTCAGCAGCTGAAGGACGCCGGCGCGGAAGATTCCGTGGCATGGTGGACAGAGGCATGGAAGAGTGCCAGAGAAACCATCGAGGGAATGCTGCAGTAATATGGAAAAAATGATCTGCCGGCCCATTGGGGCCGGCGGAGAGAAGGAGAACAGGCGCTGCCGCTTACAGAATTGAAAAATTCGGTGGCGGCGCTTGTTTTCCTTTAGACTCTTAACGGCCGTTAAGAAGTTCAGAAAGGAGGTTTTCATGAGAAAATCAGCTCTGGCGGCGCCTGCGCAAAGAAAAAAGCAGTACAAACTGCTCTTTATGGCTCTGCCCTTTATGCTCATTGTTCTGCTGTTTAATTATGTGCCGATTTTCGGATGGATCTATGCGTTTTTTGATTATCTTCCCGGAATACCGCTGTTTGAGTGCGATTTCATGGGACTGGATTATTTTAAGCTGATTCTGCGGGATCAGAATGTACTGCGCGTACTGAAAAATACAGCGATCTTTGCCTTGATCAGCATCTGTCTGACTCCCCTTCCCATGCTGTTTGCCATTCTTCTGAATGAAGTGAAGAATACCGCTTCCAGGAAATTTATCCAGACCTTTACCACTCTTCCCAATTTCATCAGCTGGGTGATTATTTTCTCTCTGGCCTTTTCCCTGTTTGCCACAGACGGGCGGGTGACCAACCTCCTGATAAAGCTGGGACTGCAGGCGGAGAATCAGTCGCTTCTGAGCTCCAAAGAGGCGGTATACTGGTTCCAGACCTTCCTGATGCAGTGGAAGACGCTGGGGTGGAGCTCCATCATTTATTTGGCAGCCATCGCCGGGATCGATCAGGAACAGTATGAGGCGGCCCGGGTGGACGGTGCGGGTCATTTCCGCTGCGCGGTGCACGTGACGGTGCCGGCTATGATGGAGACTTACGTGGTGCTGTTCATTCTGAATATCGGCAATTTCCTGAATACCGGCTATGAACAGTATCTGCTTTTCAAGAACGCGGTTACCGCGTCCAATATCGAGGTGCTGGATCTGTACGTGTACCGGATCGGTCTGGAAAACATGGATTATTCCTACGGCGTAGCCATCAGTATTCTGAAATCCGTTGTCAGCGTTTCTCTTGTGGTGATCGCCAACCTTGTGGCCAAAAAAGTGCGCGGCAGCACGGTAATTTAGAGGAGGGATTTATATGAAAAACGTCAGTTCCCAGAACAAGATCCATGAGTCGGCGTCCCGCCGGATCTTCCAGGTTTTTAACTATATCCTGCTGTATGCCATTACGTTTATCTGCCTTTATCCCTTCTGGTATGTGGTGATCTACACATTCAGCGTGGCGGCCCAGGCGGATATCAATCCGCCGGTATTTCTGCCCCGGGGATTTTCCATTAAAAATTATACGGATATTTTTGCCATCAGCGGATTTTTCCATTCGGTGCTGGTGTCCGTGCTGAGGACGGTGGTGGGTACCTTCACGTCGGTGCTTGCCTGCACCTTCCTGGGATATCTGTTTACCAAGGACGAAATGCCCGGCAAGAAGATCCTGTATCGTTTTCTCATCATGACCATGTACATCAACGGCGGGTTGATTTCTACCTATATTGTGATAAAATCTTATGGACTGCTGAACAATTTCTGGGTTTATATTCTGCCGATGCTGGTGTCGGCGTACAATGTGGTGCTGATCAAAACCTATGTGGAGCAGCTGCCGCCGGCCCTGGAGGAGTCCGCCCGTCTGGACGGGGCGGGCTACGTGACGGTGTTTACGAAGATCATTCTGCCCCTGTCCAAGCCCATCATCGCTACGGTGACGGTGTTTGTGGCCGTGGCCCACTGGAATTCCTGGTTTGACAATCATATCTATACCAGAGGAGCGGATGATCTGAAGACGCTGCAGTATCTTTTGTACAATTATCTGAATGAGGCCCAGAGAGTGGCCAACCAGATCAAATCGGCCACAGGCGCCGGAAGCATGGCAAATCTTGTGACGTCCATCTCGTCCAAGGGAGTGCGGATGACCATCACGGTGCTTGCTTCTCTGCCGATTTTCCTGGTATATCCGTTTTTGCAGAAATATTTTGTCAAGGGTATTATGGTAGGCGCGGTAAAAGGATAAGGAAGGAGAATGGAGTTTGATGATGGATTTTCTGAAGGAGGCGGCCCGGGTGGCGCCCTCAAAACGGCAGCTGGACTGGTTTGACCTTGAAATGTATGCGTTTATTCATTTCGGCCCCAACACCTTTACCAACCGGGAATGGGGACTGGGAACGGAGAAGGAGGAAATCTTCCATCCGGAAAAGCTTGACTGCGATCAGTGGGTGGACGCCATAAAGAAGGCGGGAATGAAGGGAATGGTGCTGACTGCCAAGCATCACGACGGCTTCTGCCTGTGGCCGTCCCGGTACACGGAGCATTCCGTGAAGAACAGCCCCTTCCGCGGGGATGTGGTGAGGGAGGCCGCCGAGGCCTGCCGCCGGGGCGGGATCAAATTCGGCTTTTATCTGTCTCCCTGGGACCGGAATTCTCCTTATTACGGTACGCCGGAATATAATGAATATTTTTGCAGTCAGCTGACGGAGCTTCTGACGGAATACGGGGATATTTTTTATGTCTGGTTCGACAATGCCTGCGGGGAAGGCCCGAACGGAAAGAAACAGACGTATGACTTCCGGAGATATTTTGAACTGATCCGCAAATATCAGCCCGATGCGGTGATCTTTAACGACGGCGGTCCGGATGTGCGCTGGTGCGGAAACGAGGCGGGAAAAGCCCGCCATGCGGAATGGGCCGTGGTGCCCTCCGAGCTGTGCTTCCACGGGGAGGTGCAGACAGGGCCGGGTCCCATGGCGGATGAGGGAAGCCTTTCCTGGATGTACAATACGGAGGATGAGATCGGCACGATGGCAAATATTCTGTATTCCAGGGGACTTACTTATGTTCCGGCGGAAATCGACATGTCCATCCGTCCGGGATGGTTCTGGCATCCCGAGGAGGAGCCCCATTCGCTGGAGCGTCTGTTCCACACTTATCTCACAAGCGTTGGCGCAAATGCGTGCCTGCATCTGAATATCCCGCCCACCAGGGAAGGGCTGCTGGATGAGAGAGATGTGCGCAGGCTGGCCGAATTCGGGGATATGATCCGGAAGCATTTCGGCACTCCTCTTCCGGCGAAGGTGACGAAACGGGAGAATACGCCGCCCACCCAGCCGGTCTACCGGATCGAGTTTGACGGGGATGCGCCGGATATCCGCTACGTGGTTTTGAAGGAGGATATCGCCAGGGGGCAGCGGGTGGAAAGCTTCCTCATTACGGCGGAGACGTGGAACGGCGGGCAGTATCCGCTGTTCCAGGGAACGTGCATCGGGCACAAAAAGATCTGTCCCCTCAGGGATCCTTTTGCGCTGCAGAATCCTCTCATCGATGTTGCCGGCGAAAAGATTTCCGCGCTGAATGTGCAGGTGACGGCGGCACGGGATGAGGTGCTGATGAAATCCGTGGAGGTATATTAAGACGCGGAAACAAAATCAGGTTTTTTCAATCCTTTTGCAGTCCGGGGGAACGGTGAGCATTTTCTCGCAGAAATAAAATCAGGTTTTTTCAATCCCTCAGCGGGCGGTTTTTTCGCAAAATTGAAAAATTTTCAGTGGCATTTTCTTTTCAGTGTGGTAAAATGGATGAAAAGGCAGAAACTATGATTTCTGCCGGAACTGAAAATCTGCAGGCGGCCGGGGCTGAGCCGCTTTCGGCCGGATTATAGAATTATGGAAGGGGATTCCTTCTTTCTCATGGAAGAGGAATCTCCTTTTTAAATGGAGCGAAGTCTGCGGAACCAGGAGCCTTATATACTCTTTGGGATTTGTTCCTGGCCAGAAGATGGACAACGATTCGTGTAATACGGATACGGATCGGTCCATATAAAAAATCCGATTATGGTCGCTGCAAGACAATGATAAACAGAATACCGGCTGATTTGCATAGGAAAAAAGAGACTGCGGATGACAGCAGGGATGGGCTGGAGTTCTATGCTGATTTTGATGATATAGATATTTATGGAGGGAAAAGTATGGGAGACGCTGCTTCTTTGCATAGGATTGCTGTGATATCGGATACTCACGGGATGCTGAGACCGGAGGTGATTCAGATACTCCGGTCGGCGGAGCTGGTTCTTCACTGCGGGGATTTTGCCGATCAGGGGGTATTTGAAAAGCTGAAGAATATAAAGAAGATGACGGCAGTGCGGGGGAACTGCGACGGCGGCTGGGCGGAGACGCTGCCGGAGGAGACTCTTTTTGAGCTGTATGGAAAAACGATCTATATGATTCACAATAAGAAGAAGGTCACCCGGAAAGCCGAAGCGGCGGATCTGATCATTTATGGGCATTCGCACAAATATAAGGAAAAGTCGGAGGATGGAAAGCTGTGGCTGAATCCGGGCAGCTGCGGGCCGCAGCGTATGGGCAGGCCGGCCACTATGGCAGTGCTGGAGTTTGACGCCGGGTCGGGACGCATGGAGATTCAGCGGATTGATCTCACCGGAGATACCGGGCAGGAACAATCCGGGGAGCTCTTTCAGCCGGATCTCCGGTCGGGAAATCTGCGGGAAGCGGTGGAACTGGTGGTTGCGGACCTTCAGAAGGGAAAGACTGTTGATAAGATTATAAAGAAGCGGAAGCTGAGCCGGGAACTGACGGAGCAGATCTGTCAGATTTATTTTACCCATCCCGGAGTGGACGTAGATGGTGTGCTGAACAGGATGGAACTCAGACGGGAGCTGCTGTAAAGCTGCGCTGCTTTTACGGGAAAAAAGTAAAGTTGTTTTGTCTTTGTGGGAAAAAATAAAGCCGCTTTGTTTTTGCTGAAAAAAGTAACGTTGCTTTGACTTTGCTGAAAAAAGTAAAGCCGCTTTGCCTTCGCCGGAAAATTTTTGTTGATTTTGGCAGAGGATTTATTATAATATTAGAGAGTTGTATTTTAAAGGCAGAGATGGAGGAAAAATAATGGACAGGACATATATATCCGACGTGAAGGACAGGCTTGGGGAGCGCATCAAGGTGCAGGGATTTGTGGAGAATTTCCGCAACAGCAAATCCATGGCTTTTATCGTTCTGAAGGATATTACAGGGAAGCTGCAGATCACCATTGAGAAGGAGAAGAGCCCGCAGCTTCTGGAAAAGCTGGATCAGCTCACCGGCGATTCCGTGATTACGGTGATCGGAACGGTGATGGAAAATGAGTACGTGAAAATGGGCGGAATGGAGATGATTCCGGAGGATCTGATTCTGGAGAGCATTGCGGAGGCCCTTCCCATTGTGCGGAAGACCATTCCCGCCACGAAGAAGAAAAAAGCCCTGGAGCGCTCCAGCATTGACCAGAGAATCGACTACCGCTGGATCGACCTGAGAACAGACGAGAATCAGATGGTGTTCAAGGTGCAGACGGTTCTGGTAAACGCCATGCGCCAGTTTCTTCTGGAGCGGAATTTTATTGAGATTCATACGCCCAAGCTCATCGGCGCGGCCAGTGAGAGCGGTTCCGATGTGTTTGAGGTGAAATATTTTGACAGGAATGCCTATCTGGCCCAGAGTCCCCAGTTCTACAAGCAGATGGCCATGGCCAGCGGATTTGAGCGGATTTTTGAGGTGGGTCCGGTGTTCCGGGCGGAGAAATCCTATACCAGCAAGCATACCACGGAGTTTACGGGCTTCGATCTGGAGTTCAGCTACATCGAGTCCTTCCGGGACGTGATGAAGATGGAGGAGGAGCTTCTGAAGGCCGCTCTGAAGGCCGTGAAGGAAAAATACGGAGAGCAGATTCAGGAGATGTTCGGCCTGGAGGTGATCGTGCCGGAGACGCCCTTCCCGGTGGTTACCCTGAAGGAACTGTATCAGGGTCTGGAGGAGGATTTCGGATATACCGTGGATGATTCGGAAAAGGGAGATCTGACCACGGATGCGGAGCGTCTCAGCTTTGAATGGACGAAGAAGCATTTCAATCATGAATTTCTGTTTGTGACGGATTATGACGCTGAGAAGAGAGCGTTCTATCATATGAGGGACGAGGCGGGCGTGCCCATGGGCTACGACCTGATCTGGAGAGGTGTGGAGATCACCACCGGCGCTCAGAGAGAGCATCGCTATGAGGTTCTGAAGGCTCAGGCCGACGAGAAGGGACTTACCGAGGATGTGAAATTCTATCTGGAGTTCTTCCGGTACGGATGTCCTCCTCACGGCGGCTTCGGACTGGGTGTGGACCGTCTGACCATGCTGCTTCTGGGACTGCATATCAAAGAGGCCATGTTTATCTTCCGCGGTCCCAACAGACTGAATCCGTAAAGAATGTGATGCAGAATTTCGATCATCGTATTGTGATATGCAGGGTTCCAACAGACTGAAGCCCTGAAGAAAGCGTTCAAAAAGGAGGGAATGAACATGAACGAAGTTATAAAAGCGCTCCAGGAGAGAAGCTCTACCCGCGGCTATACGGAAGAGAAGCTCACGAAGGAAGAACTGGACACGCTGCTGAAGGCGGGCCTGCAGGCTCCCACAGCCGCGAACAGACAGGAGATTCACATTTCTGTGGTGGATGGAAGCAATCCCATCCTGGCGGAGGTGGAGGAGGAGAAAAACCTTCTCCGGAATCTTCAGGATCCCAAACACAATTTCTATTTTGAGGCTCCTGTGGTGCTGATCATAAGCGGCGACAGAGCTTTCCACTGGAGTTCGGTGGATGCGGGAATCGCTGTGGAGAATATTGCCATTGCCGCCGAGGGAATGGGACTGGGCAGTTTGATTATCGGCTGCGTCAAGGACGCTCTCACAGGAAAAAAGAAAGAGTATTTTGACAAAGCGCTGAAGGTTCCGGAGGGATATGATTACCTGATCGCCATTGCTGTGGGACATAAGGCGGTGTCCAAAACGCCTCACGAGTATGACTGGGATAAAAATGTAAGTTTTGTATAAAAAGAAAATTGCGGTGTGAGAGGATTTCCGGAAGAAGGGAAAGGGACGTGTGGGTGGCCATGCGTCCTTTTTTCTTCTTCCGGCAAAGGATTCCGTTCAAAGTTTCTCAGCGGGAAAATTTTTTAACCCCAAAATCACAGATGACTGATGAAAGAACAAAGGAGAGCTTATGGAAAAGAAATTGAAAATATCCCCCAGAAATATGGCGATCTTCCTGCTGGCGGCGGTGGCCGTGATTTCCGTGATCTTTTCGCGTACGGCTTCTTCGCCGGAGTTTCATGAAGATACCATCACGTCCCTGAATGAAAAGAAAATTACGGTTACGGAGCTCACCGCGGCTACTGCACTGGCTTCCGTGGCGATTGCGGCAGTGCCGGGAGATTCCACCACGCCCATTTCCACCCAGATTTCAGAGCTGAGCTCCAAGCTGCTTCTGGTGATCAGCGCCATCATGCTGGAGAAATCTCTGGTGTGCGTGCTGGGGTACGTGACCTTTCTCTGGATGGTTCCTCTGGCCTGCGTGCTGGAAATCATCTATATTTTCAAAAAGAAGAAGATTCTGCAGAAGCTGGCGGTGAGCTTCTGGGTGCTGGGTGTGGTTATGTATCTTCTCATTCCCACCAGCGTGAAGATAGGCAACTTTATAGACGACACCTTTAAGGTGGACCAGACCATCGAGGCGGCCAAGGAGGCGGCCGGCGAGATCGGGGAAAACGTGGATGAAGAAAGCGGGGAAGAAGAGGAAGAGAAGGGAATCGGCGACCGTATCGCAGATTTCGGAAACAGTCTTGTGAGCGGGTTCTCCGCCTCCTTCGGAAGTATGGAAAATGCGGTGGGGAATCTGATGGATGCTATAGCGGCGCTGCTGATTACCTCCTGTGCCATACCGGTTCTGGTTCTGCTGATTTTTGTGTGGATGTTTAAGATTGTGATTGATAATCTGAAGTAGGGGACGCGCCGGGGGAAGTCTTAAATTGCCTGATGATTCCGGTTGGGCAAATTCTTAAACGGACTGGTGCATCCGACTGGAAGAAGCAAGACTGATGATTCAGGTCGATAGAAATAGGATTGGCATCTGTGGTCAGTAGAAATATTGTATTTTGTTCAGGAGTTTATTATAATAAAGTGCGGGTACACTGGAACTTTCATGGGATTCTTTTTGCAGCTTCCGTGGTTTCAGAGGATAAATGCCGAAAGGGAGGGTTACATTATTTATGTATGAACTGGTACAGGTTTCGGGAAACAGTTACTATATTCAGAGTCCGGCGAAGATGGGCCTGGTGAGGCTTGGCGATACGGATGTCTGTCTCATCGACAGCGGCAATGATAAGGATGCAGGGCGGAAGGTACGTCAGCTCCTGGACAAAAACGGCTGGAAGCTGAAGGTTATTTATAATACCCATTCCAACGCGGATCATATTGGGGGAAACAAGTATCTCCAGGGCCAGACGGGATGCAGAATTTATGCGCCGGGGATTGAATGCGATTTTACCAGGCATCCGGTGCTGGAGCCATCATTTCTCTACGGCGGATATCCCTGTAAGGATATGCGCCACAAGTTTCTCATGGCTCAGGAGAGCGTCGCGGAAGAACTGACAAAGGTGGTTCTGCCGGAGGGGTTTGAGCTGATTTCCCTGCCGGGGCATTTCTTTGACATGGTGGGATTCCGCACTCCAGATGACGTGGTGTATCTTGCGGACTGCCTGTCCAGCAGGGAAACCCTGGACAAATATCAGATTAGCTTTATTTACGATGTGGGCGCTTATCTGGAGACGCTGGAGAAGGTGAAGACTCTCAGCGCGAAGGTGTTTGTTCCCGCCCATGCGCCGGTCTGTGAGGATATCGTTCCGCTGGCTCAGTACAATATTGACAAGGTGCTGGAGATTTCGGATAAAATCGGGGAGATCTGCAGAGAGCCGTTGTGCTTTGAGTTGATTCTGCAGAAGCTCTTCGGTGAGTACGGTCTGGTGATGAATTTCGAACAGTATGCTCTGGTGGGCAGTACAGTGAGGTCCTATCTGTCCTGGATGAAGGACTCAGGAAGGCTGGATGTCCGCTTCGCGGAACACATGATGCTGTGGGAGACCGTGAAGTAAGGGATCAATCTGGAATGTTTCAGGCCGAGAGAAGCGACAGATGAGAATGAGCAGGCCTGATCGATTGAAATTTGAAATGATGGAAAGGCTTCAGGCTGAGAGAAGCGACAGATGAGAATGAGCAGGCCTGATCGATTGAAATTTGAAATGACAGAAAGGGCTCAGGCCGAGAGAAGCGACAGATGAGAATGAGCAGGCTTAATTGATTGAAGTTAAAATGGGTGAAAAGTTTCAGGTCAAGTGAAGCGATAGATGAGAATGAGCAGGTCTGACAGATTGGAATTTGAAATGCGTCAGGCTGAGTGCAATGGCGGATAAGAGTATATCCGTCTGATGAGTCGGCACGAGGGACTGAAATTTATTATGTGAGGTGGTTGCAGTATGTGGGTTTTGTTTGCGGTTGGATCTTCTTTCTTTGCAGGGGTTACGGCGATCCTTGCCAAATGCGGAATCCGGAAGACGGATTCGGATGTGGCGACGGCTGTACGAACCTTCGTCGTGCTGATATTTTCCTGGCTGCTGGTGGGAATCAGCGGCGCCTGGAAGGGAATAGGAGCGATAGAACCTCGTACTCTCTTGTTTCTGATTCTGTCCGGGCTGGCTACGGGAGCCTCCTGGCTGTTTTATTTCCGGGCGCTTCAGGCGGGGGATATCAACAAGGTGGTCCCTGTGGACAAATTCAGCACCGTGCTCACCATCCTTCTGGCATTGATCTTTCTGGGTGAGGGCGTCACGCCTGCAAAGGGAGCGGCGGTCGTTCTGATCGGCGCGGGCACCATGCTGATGATCACGAAAAAAAAGTCGGATCCCGGGAAGGCTACAGACAGCCGGTGGTTTCTGTACGCATCGCTGTCCGCTGTGTTTGCCAGCCTTACCGCAATTCTGGGCAAGCTGGGCGTAACCGGAATAGACTCCAATCTGGGCACGGCTATACGAACCATCGTGGTCCTGGTGATGGCCTGGGTGATGGTTGGAGTTACAGGAAAAACCGGTCTGGTCCGGCATATTGACAGTAAGGAGCTGGGATGGATCACACTGTCCGGACTGGCTACAGGAGCCTCCTGGCTGTGTTATTACAGGGCGCTTCAGGAAGGGCCGGCCAGTGTGGTGGTTCCCATTGACAAGCTAAGTATTCTTGTAACCGTTGCGTTTTCATGGATTGTTTTCCATGAGAAACTGTCGGCGAAGGGAATAGCAGGCGTTGCTCTGCTCACTGCGGGAACGATCCTGCTGGCTGTATTGTGATGAAACATACGATTATTTTATAATACGAGGAAGCATATGAAAGTTGTATTACAGAATCTGACTAAAAAATTCCCCGGCCGCGACCGGAAATCGCGGCAGGAGGTGGTGGCGGTGAACCATTTCAGCTTTGAAATTCCTGATGGAAAGCTGATCGGACTGCTGGGGCCCTCCGGGTGCGGGAAGAGCACCACACTGAATCTGCTTTGCGGGCTTTTAAAGCCTACGGAGGGCAGAATCTTCTTTGGGGACGACGATGTGACGGAGCTGCCGCCGGAGAACCGGGGCGTAGGCATGGTGTTTCAGAATTATGCACTGTATCCCCATCTCACTGTAAAACAGAACATTCTGTTCCCACTTCAGAATCTGAAGGGAGCTCAGCGCCCGTCAAAATCCGAGATGCTTTCCAGAGCGCAGGAAGCGGCGAAGCTGGTGCAGATCGATGAACTGATGGAGCGCAGGCCGGGAGAGCTTTCCGGTGGGCAGCAGCAGAGGGTGGCGATTGCCCGGGCACTGGTGAAGATGCCCCGCATTCTGCTTATGGACGAGCCCCTTTCCAATTTGGACGCCCGCCTGAGGCTCCAGACCAGAGAGGAAATCCGCAGGATTCAGCGGGAAACGGGTATCACTACGGTGTTTGTCACTCACGATCAGGATGAGGCCATGAGCATTTCCGACATGATCGTAGTGATGGATGCGGGAAACATCCAGCAGATTGGAAAACCTCAGGAGGTGTATGACGATCCGGTAAATCTTTTTGTGGCAAAATTCCTGGGCACCCCGCCAATCAATGTGTTCAGGGGAAGAGTGCAGAAAAATCAGCTGTACATAGGTCAGGACGCTATTCTGGATATTCAGGGCGTTTCTGATCAGGAAGTAACGGTGGGCATCCGCCCCGAAGGTTTTCTTCTCAGGAAAAACGGAAGGCTCCGCTGCACGTTAAGCGGAGTGGAGGTGATGGGCAGGGATATCAGTGTGGTTGCCGCCCATCCGGAGGGGGAGAATTCCTCCGTCCGCGCCATTATCAGCGCTGACAGCCCTGTGGAGGTTTCCGGCGGGGAGGCGCGCTTCGATGTGAAGCCGGGCAAGATATTTCTCTTCCGGCGGGATACTCAGGAACGGATTTATTTTCAGGCGGAATGACGGGGGAGATGCGAAATGGAAAAACGAAGTATGAAAAGCTGGCTGTATCTTTTGCCGGCGATCCTG
This sequence comes from uncultured Lachnospiraceae bacterium, assembly GCA_947626985.1. Classification (GTDB taxonomy): domain Bacteria; phylum Bacillota; class Clostridia; order Lachnospirales; family Lachnospiraceae; genus Blautia_A. The sequence goes on from CANQUG010000018.1 coordinate 19,841, forward strand.
TTTCTGGCTGTGTTTATGGTCTATCCCCTCATCGACGTGTTTATTTATTCCACGGAGGAGGGATATAACTTTGCCTCCCAGACCTATTACGGGGTCGGTCCCTACAATTATTCCTATGTTCTCCATGATCCTTATTTTCTGATGGCGCTGAAAAATACCTTTATTCTGGTGGTGATCACGGTGCCCCTTTCTACCATACTGGCGCTTCTGATCTCCACGGGACTGAATTCCATACGTCCGCTGAAGGAGCTTTTTCAGACGGTTTATTTTCTGCCCTATGTGACCAATACGCTGGCCGTGGGCCTGGTGTTTATGATTCTGTTCAAAAAGACGGCTTACACGGACGGGTTTGTAAATCTGATTCTGAACTGGTTCGGCCACAGCTCCATTGACTTTATTGACGGACCTTACTGGGCAAAGATGTTTGTGCTGTGTCTGTATACGGTGTGGGTGGTGATGCCTTTTAAGATTCTTATTCTGACCAGCGCGCTGGCTTCCGTGAATCAGGAGTATTACAATGCGGCCAGAGTGGATGGGACGTCCCGTTTCCGGATTTTTATGAGGATTACGCTGCCCATGATTTCTCCTACGCTGGTTTATCTGATTATTACGGGCTTTATCGGGGCCTTTAAAGCGTACAGCGACGCTGTGGCGCTGTTCGGAACGGATTTGAATGCGGCGGAGATGAATACCATCGTAGGATACGTGTACGATATGCTGTACGGCAACAGCGGAGGTTATCCTTCTTATGCGTCGGCGGCGGCCATTATTCTGTTTGCCATAGTGCTCACCATCACATGTATTAACCTGCTGGTGAGCAGAAAGCATGTACATTATTTCTGAGTGGTTAGTCCTACGAGCAGAGGGGCGTGTGTATGGCAGAAAATGCGGTTTTGCCAATGATCCTGTGCCCCATGTCCGTGAGAAGAAATGAGTTTTTAGCTCCAGACCAGATATAGAGGTAGAAAATGGAAAAACAAATAGATTATGTAAAAATAGAAAGGGCGGAGAAAATCCGGGAGCGGGTGCTGAAAACAGTAACCTATGCAGCGCTTTCCTTCTGGGCGCTTGTGGTGTTGTTTCCGTTTTACTGGATGGTGCTCACCTCCGTAAAAAGCTACGGTTCCTATAATGCGGAACACATTCCCAGACTGTTTACCCTTTCGCCCACCCTGCAGAATTATGTGGACGCTTTTACCACGGTATCTCTGGCCAGGTATTTTACCAATACGGTGATTTTTACCGTGGTTACCACAGGGGTGATGCTGGTGGTGACGGTTCTGGCCGCCTACGCCTTCGCCAGGCTGGAATTCCGGGGAAAGAACCTGCTGTTCACCCTGTTCCTTTCCCTGATGATGATTCCCAATGAGCTGGTGATCATTACCAATTATGTGACTATCACGGACTTTGACCTGCGGAATTCCTTTGCCGGACTGATTTTGCCCTCCGTCACATCGGTGTTTTATATTTACCTTCTGAAGGAAAATTTCGAGCAGGTGCCGGATCAGCTGTACTACGCGGCCAAGGTGGACGGGACTTCGGACCTGAAATATCTCTGGAAGGTGATGATCCCCATCTGCCGCCCCACAATTATTACCATCACGATTCTGAAGGCCATAGAGTGCTGGAATTCCTATGTGTGGCCGCGTCTCATCACGGACGATGAAGCGTATTTTCTGGTTTCCAACGGAATTCAGGAGATTCGGGAGAACGGCTTCGGCCGGGAAAATATTCCGGCAATGATGGCGGCAGTGGTGGTGATCTCTGTTCCTCTTATCGTGCTGTTTCTGATTTTCCGGCGGATGATTATGGCCGGCGTGTCGAGAGGGGGAACTAAGGGATGAAAAAGCGAAGAGCGGAATATAAGGCAAACCGGCACAGCCGGATAGAAATGTTTAAAGAGAGACTTCGTGTGCCGGCGGGAAGGAATGCCGGTAAAGCTGCAGTGGGGTTCCTGGCGCTGACGATGACAGCGGGACTTCTTACTCTCACCGGCTGTCACGGCTCCCGGGATACCAGCGAATTCCAGATACCGGAAGCCTTCGACGAATCCAGAGATTATGAGATCACCTTCTGGGCCAAAAATGACACAAACAAAACCCAGACCAACATTTATGAAAAGGCGATTTCTGATTTTCAGGAGCTGTATCCCAATATCACGGTGAACCTTCGCCTTTATACGGATTACGGCAAAATCTACAACGATGTGATTACCAATATTTCCACCAATACCACTCCCAATGTGTGTATCACTTATCCGGACCACATTGCTACATACCTTACCGGCAGCAACAGCGTGGTCCCTCTGGACGGACTGTTTGCCGATGAAAAATACGGGCTTGGAGGCAGTGAGGTCCGGTTTGATTCTCCCACTCTGGAGGAGATGATTCCCCAGTTCCTGGAGGAATGTTCCTTTGACGGAAGCCATTATGCTGTTCCCTATATGCGCTCCACGGAGGCCTGCTATATCAATAAGACCTACGTGGAGAAGCTGGGATACACTCTGCCCGAGACCCTTACCTGGGACTTTGTGTGGGAGGTGGCTGACGCCGCCACGGAGAAGAATGAGGACGGTACCTTTAAGATCAACGGTCAGGAGGTAATGATTCCCTTCATCTACAAGTCCACGGACAATATGATGATCCAGATGCTCCGCCAGAAAAACGGAGGATATTCCACGGAGGAGGGAGATATTCTCATCTTCAATGACACTACGAAGGAACTGCTGTACACCATTGCGGATCACGTAAAGAAGGGAGCCTTCTCCACGTTTAAGATTTCCAGCTACCCGGCCAATTTCCTCAATGCGGGACAGTGTATTTTCGCGATCGATTCCACAGCGGGAGCTACCTGGATGGGCAGCCATGCGCCTCTCTCGGATATCAGTGAGGAAAATTTCGTGGATTTCGAGACGGCGGTGATGGCGATTCCCCAGTTTGACCCGGAGAACCCCCAGATGATCTCCCAGGGCCCATCCGTATGTGTCTTCAATAAGAGTGATCCCCAGGAGGTACTGGCTTCCTGGCTCTTTACCCAGTATCTGCTCACCAACGATGTGCAGATTGCCTACTCTCAGACGGAGGGCTATGTGCCGGTGACTTCCAAGGCTCAGGAAAGCCCGGATTATCAGGATTACCTTTCCAGATGCGGCGAAGATTACGGAACTTACTATGATGTGAAGATCAAAGCTGCTCAGCTGCTCTTGGACAATGTGGATCACACCTTCGTGACGCCTGTATTTAACGGTTCCACTTCTCTCCGCGACGCGGCAGGACAGATGATCGAGAATGTGACTAAATCCATCCGGAGAAAGCAGACGGTGGACGAAGCCTACATGGAGTCGCTTTATTCGGATATGACCTCCCTTTACCGTCTGGACCAGAGCGGCGACACCGGAGGAGCCGCCGCGGGCAAGCGGGATCTGGGTCCCCTTCCGCGCACTTCCGTCGTCCTGCTCAGCGTGCTGGCCGGGGCGTGGGTGCTGATGGGGCTGTACGTAATATTCCGCAGGATACATACGTCCGGCGGCAGATAAAGTACAGCAGCATTCCCATATCGTCATTTCATGAAACAGCTTCTCCTAAACAGCCGCTTCACCAAACAGCTGTACTTTTACACTGTCAGTTACTTTTTGCAGCCGAGGCAAAAACTGTGAGTGCTTCGATATACAGCTGTCAGGACTGTGCTTCCTGTCTGGCAGACCGTTCGGGCGCGGTTTTAGCGGAGACGAAATCCACCGCTTACGGAGACTTAGGCGCGAAGGCTCTTCCTGAGCGCCTTAGTCGTAGTTGGCGGTTAGTTCGGCGGAGTGTTGCGCCGTCAACAGACAGGAAGCACAGTCCTGGCAGCGTCCGTGCGGTTATGATACCGGGGAACAATCTGGGAAAAATGTCGGAAAACGGCGACTTAGACATTGATTTCTGACTTTTTTGGTGTATAATAGGCTTGTAATTCAGGTATCCTGTTGTACTTCCATGATGCACGAAGGATACCGCGATGTGCAGAACAATGCGCAGCTGAAAGAAAACCCCGGAAGGGGCAGCGAGATGTGCGAAAAACGTGCACAGATAAGGAGGAAAAAATGAAAAAACCTGTTGTATTGATGATGATCCTTTCATTATCCCTGGTTCCCTGCACCGCAGCCATGGCAGAAAGCGAAGACACCGCAGTGGAAGAGAGCGCAGAAGCAGCTGAAGGCGAGGAAGCCGCAGCAGAAGAGGACGCAGACGCCGCAGAGGGCGAAGATGCAGAAGCTCCCGCAGAGGATGCCGCTGAAGAAGACGTAAAATCCGAAGGCGTCATGACCTATGATGAGTATGTAGCGGCAGAACTGGATTCCGAGGTTGTAATCGAGACCTATGTGCAGGCGAAGCAGTCCTGGTGGGAGGATAAGGCTACCGTTTATACCCAGGATAAGGATGGCGCATATTTCCTGTATGATATGGCCTGCTCCGAGGAGGATTACGAGAAGCTGACCGAGGGAACCAAGATCAAGGTTACCGGATTTAAGTCCGAGTGGTCCGGTGAAGTGGAAATCATCGACGCTACTTTTGAGATCGAGGAGGGCGAGTATATCGCTCCCGTAACCGATGTAACCGACCTTCTTGGAAAAGACGAGCTCATCGATCTTCAGAACCAGAAAGTTTCCTTTAAAGGCATGACTGTGGAAGCCAGCACGGACGCTGACGGAAACGAAGCCGCTTTCCTGTATAACTGGGATGGTTCCGGTCAGGACGGAGACGACCTGTACTTTAACGTTTCCCTGGATGGAAACACCTACACCTTCACCGTAGAATCCTATCTCTGCGATAACACCACTGATGTATACGCAGCGGTAAAAGACCTTCAGATCGGCGATGTGATTGATATGGAAGGCTTCCTGTACTGGTACGAGGGCGTAAATCCCCATATCACTTCTGTGACAGCGGCAGAATAAAGAAGAAATTCTAAAGACGCTGAAGCGGAAGATACTGTTACTGTTACAACTGATTTTCCGTTTTTCACAGCAATAAAAAAATAAAACCGCTGTAAACCGGGGCTATCGTAAGAAAGTTTTATCAAGTTTTGCAGGGACGGCATGATTTCGGTCATGCCGTCCCTGCTTTTTCTGTTCCATCAGCTTATCCAGCGGGATGTAACCCACAAGGTCATACTCAATGCGAATTTCCTGCTGTAATGTCTGCACTTCGGCTTTGAGCTGCTCCTGCTCATCTTCGTGGTTCCTGCTCATCATGGCGAACCGTTCGCCGTTCACCCGTCCGGCTGCGTTACCCTCATAGATATGGATAAAAAGCCGGTCAAGTTCAGTGATGCGCTTTTCATCCTGCGCCGGCTTTTTGCTGTGCATCCGAATCGTTTCCTGACTTTGCAGCAGAAGCCTTTGTTCCATCTGCCGGACAACCGGCCCCTCATGGATTGTTGGAAGCTGGTTGATGCCCCGGGGTTCATTACTGCGGTGATTGACACGGACGGAAAGTCCTTTCTCCGCAAACTTGGCATTGCAGCGGTTCGCCCATTCCTCGCTATCTCTGTACTTTATGCCTTGCGCCAGTGTTGTAAAAACAAGCCCCAGTTGTTTTTACCCAAGTTTCCATGCCTTGCATACAAACAGAGCTTTCGCTATAATAAAACCAAGATCAAGGCCAAGATCAAAGCGAGGAGGTTCCATCATGGACAACAACCTGTTAGGCGAGCAGATCGCCAAGTATAGAAAAGCCGCAGGACTGACCCAGGATGAGTTAGGTAAGGCCGTTGGCATCAGTGCCCAGGCGGTGAGCCGCTGGGAGTGCGGCGGCGCACCGGATATTACGCTGCTGCCCGCCATCGCGGACCGGCTGGGGGTGACCATCGACGCCCTGTTTGGGCGGGAGCGGGAGATTCTGCCGGACGTGGAGGACGCGGTGCGGCGGTGGATCGTTACAGTCCCCCAAAGACAGCGATTGAACGAATTGTGCCGGCTGGTGTGGTCGGCCATGGGGCCGCTTGTCCTGCTGAAAGGCGGGGACTACAAAACTGCCCCGGAATTTACCCGCGAAAGCCGCTGTGAATGGATCGATGAGGCGGATGGAAAATCATATCCCATCCTGCGGCGGACATCCATTTTCAAGGAGGACGGTTTAGTGTTTGGGGTCAACGCCGATGATATGTCCTTTGTCTCCATCTGGCCGGAGCCGGAGGCTGGCTATGAACCGTTCATGGCTAAAAACAATCTGTGTCGGAAGCTGTTTCAGGTGCTGGCCATGCCCCACTGCCTTGAACTGCTGGAATATCTGAACAGCAAGCCTGCCGGCGACTACCGTCACTATACCCCCGGGGCGATAGCAAAGGCTTTCGGCATTGAAGTTCAAGAGGCAGAAAACCTGATCGCGGCGCTGACAGAACTTGGTATGCTGAAACCGGCAACGCTGGAGACGGAGAACGGGGTATGTCACTCCTTCCGCATATGGGGGTATGACGCAATCGTACCGCTCCTTTATTTTGCCCGCTGGCTGACCACGGGAGGCACCCCGCCTATCACTTCGGCCGGACGGACTGCCCCTGTGCTGCGGGGAGAAAAATGGAAAGAAAAAGAATTGATATGACATATTATTTGAAAAAATTTTGGAAGCAAAACTTTGTTGTTCTTCTGCTTCAGATTGTAATGTATGGCCTGATCTCCTGGCAGTCTTTGGTACAGATTCAGCTGTTTCAGGCGATCATTGACTGGGACACTCATCGGTTTCTTCTGATTGTAGCCCTTAACATCGGAATATGGCTGACAGTCTCGGTGCTGGAAATCTTATGTGAGAAATCTGCATCCCACGCGATCCTGGTTATGAACAACCAGGTCAGGCAGGATATGGCCGCCACGCTGCTGCGCGAAACGTATCAAGACTACCACGCCCGGGAGAGCGGAGAATACCTGTCCTGGCTCACCACCGGGGTAGAGCGCATCGAGTCCTCCGCATGGAACTCATTTTTCGGTTTTACTGCCTATGTGACCCGGGTGATTACCAGTTTGGTGGCGCTGGCTGCCCTCCACTGGTCCCTGTTGTTGGCCTCAGTATCAGTGGGATTGATCCTGCTGGCTGTGCCACAACTGTTTCAAAAGAGGATGGAGCGTTTAGGGGAGGTCTGTGCTCAAGAGCAGGCAGCGGCCACTGGAAAGCTGAAAGAACTGCTGGGTGGGTTTGATGTACTGTGCTTCTTCGGCAGAAAAGACCGTTTCCTCCGAGGTATTGAGCAGGTCAGCAATCAGATTGAGGAACCAAAGTACCGGCAGGCATATATCCAGCGGGCAGTTTCTGCTGGTATCATCGGGAATGTCCAGATTCTGCTGAGTATTGGCACCACCGTCCTGGTAGCCATGCTGTCTTTCCAAGGGATCATCATCCAGGCTGCGCTCACCGGCACAGGCAATCTTTGCAGTTACGTCAGCAGCGGCATCAAAGAGATCGCGGCGCTGCGTCTGGCGCTGGCATCCTCTAAAGCGTATTTTGAGCGTATTGCCGTTCATAGCAATGGGATCGATTACCAGTCCAAGGCGGGCATTGCCCCAGTGAAAAGCGCCATTACTGTGGAAAATCTCAGTTTTGAGTATGGCGGGAAACCCGTTCTTCAAGACTTGTCCCTCCAGTTCCAAAGGGGCGGCAAATACGCCCTCACCGGCCCCTCCGGGTGCGGAAAGTCCACCCTTTTGAAGCTCCTGCTGGGCTGGCTGCCGGATTATGCCGGGTCTATCCGCTTCGACGGCAAAGACGCCAAGGACTTCACCCCAGAACAGCTTCAGCAGCAGATGAGCTACATTGAGCAGAACGTGTTCCTGTTCAACTCCACCATCCGGGACAACATCACTTTGGGCGAAACGTTTACCGATGAGCAGATGAAAAGGGCCCTGCGGGACAGCGCCCTCATGGGTGATCTGGCCTCCATGCCGGACGGTTTGGATACCATCGTTGGCGAAGAAGGCGGCAGCCTCTCCGGCGGGCAGAAGCAGCGTGTGGCTATCGCCAGGGCGCTGATTCATGACCGCTCCATCCTCCTTGTGGACGAGGGCACCAGCGCATTGGACCAGAAGAATGCGGACATTGTAGAAAAGAGTTTGCTGGCGAATCCCGGCCTGATGCTGATTTTGGTCAGCCACCACCTCACTCCCGAACGGAAAGAACAGTTTACCCAAGTGTACAGCTTAAAGCCGGTGGCTTCCATCTAAAATCGGCATACATAGAATAGTGGCGGTTCACAATTTCATTTCAATTTTTCTGACCGTTCTTTGATGTCCTGTCCATTTGCCTGATTTTTGATTTTGCTGTTTTGCATGACTTCACATTGTTCCATGAAAAGCTGCGCCGGTCGGCGATATATGTTCGCTGCCCGGCGTGACGCTAGGGGCATGAAGCCATAAAACTTTTCGTTGTTTTGATAAAGCCCTGTTATGCCGCTCTCCCTGAAAGCCGTTTCTGCTCCGAATCTCACGGCGGCATTTTCGTTCCCCCTGGTGCGCTCATGTTATTGCGGTCACTTTGCCGGAGAACATATTCCTTTCAGACGGTCATGTAGTTTTCAAAGTGCGTTGTCTGTTGACATGGAGTGTCTACTGATTACCTGATGGGTCTGACAGAAACCCTGTACTTTTTATCGTGCATTCAGCTTCCCCCGCAAATTTTCGAAAACTTCTTCATGGCTCATGCAGGCACTGTTTTCTCCTGCCGCTTTGTCTGCTTTGTCTAAAGCGAGCTCTGCGCTGTCTGTCAGTTTGGAATATTCTTCTAAACTAAGCACCACCATTGCTCCATAACCGTTTTTTGTTAAATAAACCGGTTCTCCTGCATTTAAGATTTTTTCAATATCAGAAAATTTGTTCCTTAAATCCGAAACTGGTCTGATCTGCAGCATATCTCACAACTCCTTATCAGAATTTTATCAAAATCTTACCTTAACTTTATCATTTTCTGCATTATACCAGACTATTCATAAAGAAACAACCTTGTTTCACAATCATTCGGTCGCTTTTACTTTTACTTTGGATGTAGAAAGGAATCGGCTTGATAGGGAATATTTCTTATGGTAAAATTACCAGAAAAGAACACGGCTGTCCAGAGTGTTCATCTGCGGCAGAATGTGACAGCAGCAGAACGGTGGTTTAACGCAGTGTGATCCTGTCCGGCAGGACAGATGGGAGGGTATGACGTGAAGGAATTTAATGTGACGGGGACCTGTATTCCGGAAGAAAATTATATGGCGGATATCACGGAAAAGCTGGAACGGATCACGGAAATGGTCGAAAAAGGACAGTATTTTACCATAAACCGGGCACGACAGTACGGAAAAACTACTATGCTTGCGGCGTTGTACCGCAGGCTGAAAAATAAATATTATATGATTCGGATGAGCTTTGAAAGCTGCTCCGAAGAAAGTTTTGAGAACAACGGAACGTTTGTGAAGGTTTTTATTTCTCTTGCAGCGGACAGTTTGGAAGTTACAGATCTGAATCCGGAAATCGTCAATGAATGGAGCAGTCTGGACTTATGGGAGGGAAAAGGAGAAAAATCCCCGTTTGAATATCTGAGTAAAAAAATCACCAGCCTTTGCAAAAAGAGCGATAAGGAAATTCTTCTGATGATCGATGAGGCAGATAAAAGTTCAGATAACCAGAGCTTCCTGAATTTTCTGGGAATGCTCAGAAATAAATATCTCAGGAGGCGTGAGGGTCTGGACGTAACGTTTAGAAGCGTGATCCTGGCGGGCGTCTATGATATCAAAAATTTAAAGCTGAAGATTCGTTCTGATGCGGAGAAGAAATACAACAGTCCCTGGAACATAGCTGCTGATTTTAATGTGGACATGAGTTTTTCACCGGAAGAGATCGGGGGAATGCTCAGCGAATATGAAAAAGACCATGGTACGGGAATGGATATTTTGGAGATCAGCAGGGAAATCTATTTTTATACCAGCGGATATCCGTATCTGGTGAGCCGGTTGTGCAAGTGGATTGACGAAGAGGGAGGAAGAGTCTGGAGCACAGAGAATGTGAGAAAGGCAGAGTGCGCCGTGCTTAATTCAGAAAATACTCTTTTTGACGATCTGATAAAGAATATTGAAAATGACGCGGAACTGAAGCGGATCGTAAAGGATATGCTTTTGAATGGTCTGGAGGTTCCTTTTGTGCAATCGAATGAAATAGTAAAAAAAGGACTGCTCTTTGGGTTTTTCTCCAGACATGAAAATAATGTGCGAATAGCAAATATTATTTTTGAAACATATCTGTATAATCATTTTCTGATAGAAAAATTGCTGGAAAACCGCCGGCAAACCGCAATCTGAAGTAATCTCTCAATTCCTATCGCCCAGCATACAAAGTCAGAACTCTCCCTCCCGGTACCTCCGCGGGGGAGAGAATTTTTTACAATTTACTGGACATTGCTTTGTTAGTGTGCTATACTGATGAAGTGCGCAAAGGAGCGTATTACCTCTTTGTTTGCGCTTTTTTTATTATCCATTTTCAATTTCATAAAGGAGGATGTTTTATGAGAAAGACAAAAGCAGCAGCTGCACTGGTAACTGCCTCCGCTCTTGTTCTCGGCTCCATGAGCATGGGCACCGCAGTTTTTGCGGAAGCAGGCGGCTCTGACCTGAACATCATGCTGGAAACTCCTGTTGAGTCTCTGGACCCTCAGCAGGCTACTGACGGTACTTCCTTCGAAGTCATCGCCGACTACACAGACGGTCTTATGCAGATGGACGCAGACGGAAAAGCAGTGGAAGCTCTGGCGGAAAGCTATGAGATTTCCGAAGACGGTCTTACCTATACCTTCCATCTTCGTGACGCCAGCTGGAGCAATGGAGACCCGGTAACTGCCAATGACTTCGTATACGCATGGCAGAGAGCCGTAGATCCGGACATTGCTTCCGAGTACGCATACATGCTCAGCGATATCGGCCAGATCGTGAACGCTGCAGAGATTATCTCCGGCGAGAAGGACAAGAGCGAGCTGGGAGTTACCGCTGTGGATGATAAGACTCTGGAAGTGAAGCTGAATGTTCCTGTCAGCTATTTCCTGTCTCTGATGTACTTCCCCACCTACTATCCTGTAAACCAGGCGTTCGTGGAGGAGGTTGGCGATACCTTCGGTACCAGTCCCGAGACCGTTCTTTCCAACGGCGCGTTCGTGCTCGACACCTATGAGCCGGCGGCGACCGCCATTCATCTCACGAAAAACGAAGATTACTGGGATGCTGAGAGAGTACAGCTTTCCGGACTGAACTATCAGGTTATCCAGGATTCTCAGCAGGCCCTCATGAGCTATCAGAGCGGCGACCTGGACACCACCCTTGTAAATGGCGAGCAGGTGGATCAGGTGAAGGATGATCCGGAATTCCAGACCATCGGCGCAGGTTATCTCTGGTATGTAAGCCCCAACATGGACGGTGTTCCTGAGCTTGCGAACCTGAATATCCGTCTGGCCATGAGCAACGCCATCAACCGTGTTTCCATCACAGAGGACGTATTAAAGGATGGTTCCATTCCTACATACACTGCGGTTCCCCTGCAGTTTGCTACCGGTCCCGACGGCTCCGACTATTCCGCAGATCAGACAAAATATTCGGATGTTTGCGCGGACGACGCGGAAAAAGCAGCGGAATACTGGGCAGCAGGACTGGAAGAGCTTGGTATTTCCGAACTCACTCTTGACATGGTAGTGGATGCGGACGACGCTCCCCAGAAGGTTGCTCAGGTGCTGAAGGAGCAGTGGGAGACCACTCTTCCCGGACTGACCGTAAACCTTGTAATCGAGCCCAAGAAGAACCGTGTGGAAGACATGCAGAACGGCGACTTCCAGCTGGGACTTACCCGCTGGGGCCCGGACTATGCTGACCCCATGACCTATCTCGGCATGTGGATTACCGGCAACTCCAACAACTATGGTTTCTGGAGCAATGAAGAGTATGATTCCATCATCGCTGAGTGCACCACCGGCGACCTTTGCACCGATGCGGAAGGACGCTGGGCAAGACTGTATGACGCAGAGAAGATCGTTATGGATGAAGCGGTGATCTATCCGCTTTACACTCAGGCGAACGCAGAAATGCTTTCTTCCAGCGTTACCGGTATTGAATTCCATCCGGTTGCCCTGAACCGTGTTTACAAGAACGCAGTTAAGGCAGAATAAGAGGACGCGTCTTTTGCTGTCTGGCAGCTGAGCATCCTGATATAGAAGCAACGGACACTTATTCGGCCGCACTAAGGGAGACTTTAGTGCGGCCGGTCTTTTGGAGGAGAAAATGTGAAAAATTACGTCCTGAAACGATTAGTAACCTCTGTTTTTACACTCCTGGCGATTCTTCTGGTGCTCTTCGTACTGATGCAGCTTATGCCGGGATCACCCTTTAACGATGAAAAACTCAACGACTCCCAGAGGGAAGCTCTCTATGCCAAATATGGTCTGGACGATCCGGTGGTGGTGCAGTTCGGCCGTTATGTGGGCAATATGCTTCACGGAGACCTGGGCGTCAGCTACAAGATTTCAAAAAACACTCCTATTTCACAGATGCTTGAGACGAGGCTTCCCGTATCACTCTTTATCGGAGGCTTTGCCGTCAGTATCGGCGCTGTGGTGGGCCTGATCCTGGGTCTGATCGCGGCGCTGAAGCATGACACTATCCTGGATTCGCTGGCCACCATCATTTCCGTTATCGGTGTGTCAGTTCCTTCCTATGTATTCGCGCTGGCATTAAGCTACAGCCTCGGGTTTAAGCTGCAGTGGTTTCCCATGCTCTATAATCTGAAGGATTCCTTTAATTCCAGCGTTTTGCCCAGTATTTCCTTGTCCATGTTTACCATGGCCTCCATCGCCCGTTTTACCCGGAGCGAAATGCTGGAAGTTCTCGGCAGCGATTACATGCTGCTGGCAGAGAGCAAGGGGATTTCCGGTTTCTCTCTCATCTTCCGCCATGCTCTTCGAAACGCGCTGATTCCCATCGTAACGGTTCTGGCGCCGCTGGTAGTGGACCTGATGACCGGCTCCCTGGTGGTGGAAAAGATTTTTGCCATTCCAGGCGTGGGAAGCCTTCTGGTAAACGCCATCCAGTCCAACGATTACAACGTGGTTATTTCCCTGAGCTTTATCTACTCCGCCCTCTACATACTGATCATGCTGGTGGTGGATATTCTCTACGGAGTCATCGATCCGCGGATCCGTCTGGCAAAGAAAGGAGACTGAGCCCATGAAAACGACTGCTACCATTGGCACAGCAGGCGCGTATGTTCCTGTTGACGCCGATTTTCAATTAAAAAATAACGCGGAAGAGATCGCTCTGGACAGCAACTTTGCCTCCCAGGGCTTCTGGAAGGATGTGTGTATCCGCTACTTCCGCAACGTCAGCGCAGTGATCGGGCTGGCGTTCATTATCATCATCACCGTCATGGCCATTATCGGGCCGGGTATGAATGCCTACACGTACTCCGGGCAGGAGCTGAGTCAGAAGAATCTGGCCCCCAGGATCAAATTTCTGGAAAAATTCGGGATCTTTGACGGAAGCGAGACCATGTCCACCACCACCGGTTCCAAGGAAGTAAATTATTACGAGGAAAAAGAACTGGACGATGTGTACTACTGGTTCGGCAGCGACAACTTCGGCCGGGATATCTGGACCCGTACCTGGTCCGGCGCCCGGGTTTCCCTGATTATCGCCGTGGCAGCCGCCATCATCGACATGCTCATCGGCATGAGCTACGGACTGATCTCCGGTTATTTCGGCGGCAAAACCGATATTCTGATGCAGCGTTTTCTGGAGATTGCCAACGGTATTCCCAGGCTGGTTATCGTTACGTTGCTGCTCCTGGTTCTTCGTCCCGGCATGCTGACCATTATCTTTGCCCTGATGCTCACGGAATGGGTGGGCATGAGCCGTATCGCCCGGGCGGAAATGCTCAAGCTCAAAGAGCAGGAATTCGTTCTGGCCTCCAGAACCCTGGGCGCGGGAAGCTTTTTTATCATCTTTAAGGAAATCCTTCCCAATATCATCGGCCCTATCATTACTCAGGTTATGTTTTCCATTCCCACGGCTATTTTTACCGAGGCCTTCCTGAGCTTCGTAGGTCTTGGGATTCCCGTGCCGCAGTGCTCCCTGGGCTCCCTGATCTCCGAGGGATTCAACAGCTTTACCACCCATCCCTACCAGATCATCCCGCCTATTGTGGTGATGGCGCTTCTGATGCTCAGCTTCAATCTGGTGGCCGATGGCCTCAGAGAAGCTCTGGATCCCAAAATGAAGGAAATGTGAGGTGACGATCATGGCAGAAGCAAAAGAAAAAATACTGAATATCGAAAACCTGGATATCACCTTCCGCACCACGGCCGGACCCGTTCATGCCATCCGCGGCGTGAATATCGACCTGTATAAGGGCGAGACAGTAGCCATCGTGGGGGAATCCGGTTCGGGCAAATCCGTCACCATGAAAGCGGCCATGGGAATTCTGGCCGGCAACTCTGTCATCAACAGCGGAACCATTGAGTTTTCCTACAAACATGAGGACGGCACTCCGGAAAAGGTGGACATCCTCACGAAGGACAAAAAATGGATTCGCCGGCACATCAACGGCAAACGAATGGCCATGGTGTTCCAGGACCCCATGACCTCCCTGAATCCCACCATGACCATCGGAAAGCAGATCATGGAGGGAATGATCTGGCATTTTAAGACGCCCAGACAGGAAGCATGGAACAAGGCTGTGGAGCTTTTGAAGGAGGTGGGGATCGAGGACGCGGAAAAGCGTATGAAGAACTATCCTCATCAGCTTTCCGGCGGTATGCGCCAGCGGGTAGTCATCGCCATCGCGCTGTCCTGTAATCCGGACCTGCTGATCTGCGACGAGCCCACCACGGCGCTGGACGTGACGATTCAGGCCAAGATCATCGAGCTGATCAGGCGGGTGCAGAAGGAGAGGGGAATATCCGTAATCTACATCACGCATGACCTGGGCGTGGTGGCAAAAGTGGCAGACTACGTGAACGTCATGTACGCCGGCAAAATCGTGGAAAAAGGCAATATCAACGAGATCTTCTATGATCCCCGCCATCCCTATACCTGGGGCCTTCTGTCCGCCATGCCGGACCTTGACACCGATGACGAGCGGCTTTATACCATTCCCGGCTCTCCGCCAAACCTTCTTCATGAGAAGCCCGGAGACGCCTTCGCTCCCAGAAACCGCTATGCTCTGGTTCTGGACGACAAGGCGGAGCCGCCCATGTTCCGGATCACCGAAACCCACTCCGCGGCCACCTGGCTTCTGGATCCCAGAGCGCCGAAGGTGGAGATGCCGCAGGAGCTGAAAAATCGTATTGAGCGTATGAAGAAGGAGGCGATGGCAAATGGCAGCAGATTATAAGGGGCAGCCCATCCTGGCTGTGGAAGGTCTGAAGCAGTATTTCAGAGTCAGCAGTAGCTTCACAGTAAAAGCCGTAGACAACGTTTCCTTCCGGATTTATCCCGGTGAAACCTACGGTCTGGTGGGAGAGTCCGGTTCCGGCAAATCCACCATCGGCCGAAGCGTTATCCGCCTCTATGATCCCACTGCGGGAAAGATCACGTTCAACGGCATGGATATCAGCAAAAAGATTTCCAAATCTGACAGCAAAGCTCTCCGGACGCAGATGCAGATGATCTTCCAGGATCCCATGGCGTCCCTGAATCCCAGAAAAAAAGTGGAGGATATCATTGGCGAGGGACTTGATATCCACCATGCGTATTCCAGCAGATCGGAGCGAAAGCAGAAGATCGACGCGATTCTGGCGAAGGTGGGGCTGGCTCCGGAGCATTCCTCCAGATATCCTCATCAGTTTTCCGGCGGACAGCGCCAGAGGGTGGGAATCGCCCGGGCGCTGATCATGAATCCGAAGCTGATCATCGCCGACGAGTGCATTTCCGCCCTGGATGTTTCCATTCAGGCCCAGGTGGTGAACCTGATGAAGGATATTCAGCAGGAGACGGGAGCGGCCTATCTGTTTATCGCGCATGATCTGTCCATGGTGAAGTACATCTCAGACCGGATCGGCGTCCTTCATCTGGGACACCTGCTGGAGACAGGTACTACGGATGAGATTTTTGAGAATCCTGTTCATCCTTACACCAGAAGTCTTCTTTCCGCCATTCCTTCTCCCAATCCTGTTCTGGAGAAGAACCGCACAGCGGAAAGCTACGACTACCGCACGTCGGGGCTTGACTATACGAAGGGAACGGACCATCATGTGTCCGGTTCGCATTATGTGAAATGTACGGATGAAGAATTTCAGCGGTTCACCGCGAGGTGAAGCGCAGAACTGCATGCGAAGGCAGGCAGAATGGGGTTGTCAGCATTTATCAACAGCCCCATTTTGTCTCTTTACAGGAAATTTTTTCTTTTGCAGGTTTTGTAGAATCCATCCTGTCAATGGTATTTGGAATCGAAAGATCATCAGAGGCAAATAACACCTTTTCGTTGTTAAATAACACTTTTTATTGTTAAATAACACTTTTTCATTGTCAGCCAGCATCTTGTTTTCATGCGGTCATCAAAAATGCCAGGCAAGGATTATTTTATAGTTTTTTCATCGCCATTCCAATGAGTTTTTCTGTCTGATCCGCCATAAACAGCGGAATGTTCAGCACGTCGCCGTCCAGCTTCAGGTTGTTTAAGGAAAAGCGGATGCGAACCCTGATTTCCTCCGGAAACAGTTCTTTGAATTTCCGCAGACTTTTTCCGGCGGTATTGGTTTCGGACTTAACCTCCACAGGGAAGATGTTGTTTTCCCGCTGAATCAGGAAATCTACCTCATAGGGCGGATTGGTCTGGCTCCAGTAACGGGGCAGGACCTCGAACTGGGTGATGAGCGTCTGGAGCACATAGTTTTCTGTCAGCGCACCCCTGAATTCCGTAAAGAGCCGGTTCCCTTCGCCAAAGGCTGTGGGAGCAAGCCGGGCCAGCCGCCGCAGGAGTCCTACATCTACCAGATAGATTTTGAACGCCGACAGATCATCGTAGGCGGCTATGGGCAGCCGGGGAGCGGTGCTGCGGTAAATTTTGTGTACAAGCCGGGCATCCACCAGCCATTGAAGGGCGTCCTCGTATTCACGGGCGCGGGCGCCTTCTTTCACGACTTTGTAGATGAACTTTTTGTTTTCCCGGGCAAGCTGAGAGGGAACTGATTTCCAGATCATGGAAATTTTCGGGAATTCCTTCACATCCGGATGTTTGGCAAAATCCCGTTCATAAGCTCCGAGGATGCCGGAAAGTTCCTCCTGCATGGCTTCCACATCGCGCTCCTGCGTCCACAGGGCTACCGGTTCCGGCATCCCTCCGGTGACGTAGTACATCTTAAGCTTTTCTGTCAGCGGATTAAAAAAGGCGTCCGGGATTGGTTCGATAGTGTCAATACTATTCAGGTATTCTGCCAGATTTCCGTCCCCGTTGGCCATCAAAAATTCCGTGAAGTTCATGGGATCAATCTGCATAAAACGGACCTTCCCTACCGGGAAGGAGGACGGCTTTGCCAGCGCAATACCCAGGAGGGAACCGGCACACGCGATGTGGTACTGCGGGGCGTTCTCACAGAAGTACTTCATGGAATTGAGAACTTTGGGACAGTCCTGTACTTCGTCGAAGATAATCAGTGTTTTTTCAGGCAGAATGCGCTGGCCGCCGGCCAGCATCAGGTTTTGCAGGATACGTTCCACGTCTTTGGTGGTTTCAAAAAACTGTTTGTATTCCTCATGTTCGTCAAAGTTGAAATAGGCCGTATTCTCATAGTATCGTTTTCCGAATTCCTTTAAAATCCATGTTTTGCCCACCTGCCGCACGCCTTTTAAGATCAGGGGCTTGCGGTGGCTGGAATTCTTCCATTTCAGCAGATTATTCAGGATCAGTCGTTCCATCACACACCTCATCACATTTTTATAAAGAAAATATGGGTAAAAATCACACTTTTATGTTATTATATGTTGCGATCGGCGAAAATACAAGGGGAATCACAGAAAAAGAATTTGAAAGACAATCGGATGAGGCGGAAAATTAAAGGTTGTGAAGGGGAATGATTGGTGATATGATGATGAAACAGGATGATAAACGGAATTTCTGGAGAGGATGAGAAGAGATCGTGAGAGCGGAAGTCGTGAGAATGACAGCGGATAAACCGGATATGGAGGCCCTTCGCCGGGGAGGAAAAATTCTCCGGGAGGGCGGTCTTGTGGCGTTTCCCACGGAGACGGTGTACGGACTGGGAGGAAACGCCCTGGATCCGGAAGCGTCCCGGAAGATTTACAGGGCCAAGGGACGTCCCTCGGATAATCCCCTTATTGTACATATTGCGGACAGGAAGGATCTGGATGAGATTGCCGCTTTCGTGCCGGAGAAGGCCCAGATTCTGGCGGAGAAATTCTGGCCGGGGCCTTTGACTATGATTTTTCCGAAAACAGGGAGGGTGCCTCTGGAGACTACCGGGGGACTGGACAGTGTGGCGGTTCGATTCCCCAGCGACCGGATTGCGCAGCTTCTCATCCGGGAAGGCGGAGGATTTATCGCCGCTCCCAGCGCGAATACCTCCGGACGGCCCAGCCCAACCCGGTCGGAGCATGTGGAGGAGGACCTGGGGGACGCGGTGGATATGATCATCGACGGCGGACCGGTGGGAATCGGTCTGGAGTCCACGATTGTGGACTTTACGGAGACGATTCCGGTGGTTCTGCGTCCGGGTTATATCTCCCTGGAAATGCTCCGGGAAACTCTGGGAGAGGTTCGGATGGACCGGGGACTTCTTATTACAGACAGCTCCGTGAGGCCGAAGGCGCCCGGTATGAAATACCGCCACTATGCGCCTAAGGCAGATCTGCTGATCGTGGAGGGCGAGCCGGAGGACGTGATTTCCGCCATCAATGGATACGCGCAGAAAGCCCAGGCTGAGGGAGAGACGGTGGGGATCATCGCCACGGACGAAACCTTCGGGAAATACCCTTACGGCGTAGTGCGGAGCATCGGAAGCAGAGCCCATGAGGAGACCATTGCCCGGCACCTTTACGATGTCCTGAGGGAGTTCGACAAATATCAGGTAAAGGCCATTTATTCAGAAGCATTTTATACTCCCAGAATAGGGCAGGCCATCATGAACCGGCTTCTGAAAGCAGCAGGCCACAGGATCATCCAGGTGACGGAACATTAAACTTATAGAAAGAGTATTCCGCTTCTGCAAAGCAGGAGGTAAACGCTCTTGTGGCGTTTAAGTGCCTGCGCCGGGAAAGTTGATTTGTCGATACACAGCTGGCGAGGCTGCCCCTTCTGTCAGGCAGACCTTTCAGCCGCGGTTTTAGTGGAGACGAAATCCACCGCTTATGCAGACTTGGGCGCGAAGGCTCTTCCTGAGCGTCCTAGTCGGAGTTAGCGGTTAGTTCGGCGAAACGTTGCGGCGTCTGCATGACAGAAGGGGCAGCCTTGCCAGCGTCCGTTCGCATGGTTCTCTCCGAATTGATTGGTCATAATGTCCGTCTGCAACGTCGAGCTACACGGACCTTTTAGTTGTATAATTGAAAATTTAGTTTATAGTTATATTTTAAAAACAGGGAGGAAATACAATATGATAGCTTTAGGATGTGATCACGGCGGTTATGAACTGATGCAGGAAGTAAAACAGTATCTGGACCAGAAGGGATATGAGTATGAGGATTTCGGCTGCCACAGCACGGAAGCCACGGATTATCCCATCTATGCGAAAAAAGTGGCCCGGGCAATTCTTTCCGGAAAATGCGACAAAGGAATTCTGATCTGCGGAACAGGCATCGGCATTTCCATCACTGCCAATAAATTTAAAGGAATCCGCGCGGCTCTCTGTACTGATTGCTTCTGCGCGGAAGCCACCAGACAGCACAATGACGCCAACGTTCTGGCCATGGGCGGAAGAGTGGTAGGTCCCGGCCTTGCCATCAAGATCGTGGAAACCTTCCTCACCACGCCTTTCTCCGGCGCGGAACGCCACTGCGCCCGCATCGCTCAGATGGAGCAGGATATTGACTGATAACTGCTGGCCGGACCGTTTGGGAAGGCGGCGGAGCGTGTGAAGAACTGCTGGAAATTTTTGCGTCTGGGAGCCGCCTTCCATGGGCCGCTCTGGAACAGCTCCGGGGGCGGCGCTGTTTACCGGGGGGAAGGCAGGGAACTCTGTCCGGCGGCTTCCCTGTAGGCAGAGGGAGATATTCCCAGCCGTTTTTTAAAGCTGGTGCTGAAATAATACTGGTTGGCGTAGCCGCACCGGGCGCTGATTTCCTTCAGAGTCATATTGGAAGCGGACAGGAACTGACAGGCAGCTTCGATACGCCGGGAGGCGATGAAATCGCTGATGCTGCTCCCCTGATTTTTGCTGAACAGAGCGCTTAAGTAGGCCGGGCTTACGTTTGCCTGTCCGGCGATATCGTTCAGGCAGAGGGTATTGTCCATGTAGTTCTCATTGATATAGGAGATCACCACATCGCACAGTTTTTTGTGGTAATCATTCATGGAGGAATCCAGCTTCCTGCATACCTGATGGAAAATCGTTTTCAGCCATGCACACAGCTCGTCTGTGTTGCGAAACTGGTCCAGATGGTTGTAAACATGAATAATGCTTTTTTCCAGCTCCCGGGTGTCCAGATTCAGTTCATAGAAAAACTTCAGGATTCTCCCCAGAAGGGTGTAGATCTGGATAAAGGCAAAATCTGTTGTATGGAAGTTTTCTGATAAGCTTCTGGTAAACGCCTGGAGCCAAAGATTGATAGCGTTTTCGTCTTTTTTGCAGAGGAGCCGGATCAGCTCCTCTTCTTTATGCTCCGAAAAATCAGAGACGGAGAGTTCATGCCCCAGGGCTTCTCTGCCGTCAAAAACATTTTTATGCGGAAAAAAGAAACGGTATTCCAGTGCGTGAAGAGCGGTTTCGCAGGAATGGCTAAGATTCCACAGATCTGTGACAATGGACCCGATTCCTGCATTCAGGGTGATTCCCCGCTTCTGGCAGTCCTCCACAGCCGCGGAGATAATCTTGTAGGTGAGCTGCAGAAAGTGATTGGGCTGCTGTCCGTTCTGTCCCAGGATACAGAAGTATCTGTCGAACTGGGGCAGGATATAGGAATAGCCAAAAGCGCCTGCATGTTCTGCAAGAAGATCCTGCACATTCAGGAAGGTCACCTGATAGCTTTCCACCCCGTAGGTGTTTTTCCACTCCTGGGCGTTTTCCATATCAAGGACCACCACATTATAAAAAGAATAATGCAGGCTCAGATTCAGATATTCCAGGGAGGATTCCAGATGCAGGCGGGCCTCTCTCCGGGGAGTATTCAGCAGTTCCTGAAAAAATTTTTCTGTCAGCAGCGGGCGGCTCCGCCTGATGAGCTCCAGATTCCGTTTTTCTTTTTCAATAATGTCAAAGGCTTTTTTTACCTTCTGGATGAGATAATTGTAATCCAGAGGCTTTTCGATGTAGTCCAGGGCTCCCAGCAGCAGAGCACGCCTGGCATATTCGAACTTGTCATAGGCGCTGATCAGGATGATCTTTACCATGGGATTCACTGCGAGCGCCTGTCTGCTCATGGTGATCCCGTCGATGTCCGGCATTTCGATGTCCGATATGATGAGGTCTACAGACTCCTCCTGCATGGTGCGGATGGCGGAGCTTCCGTTGTAGCACACGCAGACCACTTCCCCGTTCAGGGATTCCCAGTCGATATTTTTTTCGATCCCCTCCGCCGAGAGATGATTGTCGTCAACAATCAAAATCTTTTTCATTATTGTCCTCCATTTGCTGAAATTCTATGGTGATCAGGGTTCCTGATCCTTCTTCGCTTTCAATGTCCACATGTCCGCTGCCGTAGAGCGGGCTGGAAATCCGGGCGTTCACGTTGGATATCCCGAAATGTTTTTCATAATTTACGACTTTATTTTCCAGGGCATATCGGAGCTGGCTGAGAGTTTCCGGGGAAATTCCCGCGCCGTTGTCCCGGATGGTGATGATGACGGTGTCGTCGCCGTAATTCACCTGAATGGCGATGAAAAGGCTGGCTATGCTGCCGGAAAGTCCGTGGAGTATGGCATTTTCCAGGAAAGGCTGCAGTGTGAATCTGCAGATCATATAATTTTCCACGCCGTCCTCCGCCTCGATCCTCCAGTTCAGCTGATTTCTGTGGCAGAGTTTTTCGATATTCAGGTACAGTCTGGCAATCTCCAGTTCATCCCGAATGGAAATCAGCTCCGAGGATTTTCTGAGGGTCAGCCGGTAAAATGCGGTCAGGTCCGTGATCATCTGGTTGGATACGTCCAGTTTGCCCAGAACCTGGCAGGTCTGGATGGAGCCCAGAATATTGTAAAGAAAATGCGGATTGATCTGGGACTGGAGCAGCTGGTACTTCAGACGTTCCTCATTGAGGGACAGGTCCACGATGGACTTCAGATTGCAGATGATGGTGTGTTCCATATCTTCGAAGGTCAGGCCGAGCTGATCAATCTCGTCATACAGATCCGGGTCCTTTCCGTGAGGAACGGCAATGATCTTCATTTCCTCCGGGTTCTGTTCCAGGCGGAAGGACTGCATGGCTTTGGAGAGCTCATGGAGCCGGCCGGCAAGATTGCGGGAAAACACAATAATGATGAGAATGGTAAGCGGGATGAACAGGAACAGTGCCAGCAGGATGGTCTGGATCAGTACCCGGGTGTTGGAATGGATATAACTGTCCGGGATTTCGGTCACATGGATCCAGCCGTTATTCAAAATCGTGTGATGAAAGTAGGTATGACCGCTGTGAAACAGTGACTCCGTATTAGTTTTAATTTTTTCGAGAGTTTCTTTGTCCAGATAAAGTCCGTTTCGGGAAGGATCTGTGTGTGCGGTGATCTGTCCTTCCGGCGTCAGAATATAGCTGGTGATCTCATCTGTTCCATAGGACCGGAGCCTCTGAGAAAGCTCATCTGCTTCGAGGGCGATGCAGTAGGCGTATTCCAGTATGCCGGTTCCCTGGTTGTTTAGTCCCCGAAAACAGAGGATGGAGGCATCAGAGGTTTTTCCCAGAGATATCATGTAGGGAAGGGGGATCTCCTTCCTGAGGAGCCAGAGGGAGGAGGAACCCAGGAGAGATAACTGTTCCTCCGTCAGGTTAAAATCGGACAATTTGTCTATGGAAAAAAAGTACAGGCCTTCCTCCGCGCCGATCCGGTCCGGCTGCAGAAAGACGAAAATATGCTCAAAGTCGAAAGTGGATTTGTACAAAAAAACGGCGTTGCGCGCAGCGCTGATGGTTTCCAGGGAAGAAACCCTGTCATCGGAGGTCCGGTTCAGGGAGTACATCTGGTACAGAACGGAATCCGCCGCATTTTCCGTCTGCCTGATCCGGTCGTTGACCTGAGCGGACACCTGTTCATCGGACATCAGAACTGATGTGAGTATTTTGTCCTCCGCAATTTTATAGGAAGTCCGATAGGAGATGGTGGCTGTGGCGATGAGAGGGATCAGCGTGGCAACCAGAAAAGCCAGTATCAGCTTTGCCCGGAAACCGGAGCATTTCATCTTGATTATATGTGCCAGTTTCATAGAGTCTCCTTTTTTGGCGTTACTGTAAATCAGTTGTGCATATTTTCATTATATAAAATCAGATGGGAATTTCAATGGAACAAAAAATAATATAAAGGAATCAAAAGATATTATATTTTAGAAAAATTTACTCTTTGCTATGCTTATTTTGCAAAAACAAATACAGAGCAGGGCAGGCAGAGGCCGCCCGGAAAGGACAGAGATATGAAGAAAAAAGCAGTAAGCATCCTTTTGGCAGCAGCACTGGCAGCGGGAATGACGGGAAACACGGCGACAGTATTCGCGGGGGAGGAATATGATCTGACTCTGTACAGCATTCAGACCACAGATCCGGACTTTGACGAATGGCTGGCTAATGTGGAGGAGGCCACCGGATTGAATATCAATGTGATTGCGGCGCCTACAGATTCCGATACCCGTCAGCAGAAAGTGACTACGATCCTCTCCACGGGAGATTCCTCCGTGGACATTCTGGAGGTCAATGATGAGATGTGCGCGGCGTTTAAAAATTCAGGATGGCTGGAAGGCCTGAATGACACGGTTATGACGGAGGATATCCGCGGGGAATTCCCTCAGGGTTATATGGCTGATATGATCACGGATAAGGATGGAAACATCATCGGCGTGCCCAGCTACTCCGGCTATCTGGCGTTCTGGGTGAATCAGGAAATCCTGGATGAGCTGGGAATTGAGTCTCTGGATACAAAAGATGACTTTATCGCGTACATGGAAGCGGCATCCGGGGACGGGCGCTACGGTTACGGCGGCTCTTGGGAGAAAACATATGTATTCAATGAGATCGCTCAGTTTGTGAATATGTTCGGCGGAGATTATTTTGACTGGACCAGGGAGGAAAATAAGGAAGCCATTCAGTTCCTGCGCGATATGGTAGCCAATGGCTGGACGCCCATCGATCAGATTGCGGATAAATATGAACAGATGAACCCGAAGGCCAATGACGGCAAATACGGCAGCTGGTTTATGTGGGGACTTGGTACAGATTACGCCAATGCGGATATGCTGGGAGCGGACAAGATTCATATGGCCATGGTTCCGGATTTCAGCGGCAAAGGGGAGCGGGCGATCTTTACAGATTCCTGGAGCTATGTGCTGAATACCGCGTCAGAGCATAAGGACGCTGCTATTACCTTCCTGAACTACATGGCTTCCGAGGGCGGTATGGAAATCGCCTACAAGACCTTTGACAGATACCCCGCCCGGGCGGATGTGGCTGAGAAGGTGGTTCCGGATTCTGATCCTTCGAAGGAGATGTACACCCGCTATGCTACCGAGTGCAACGTGAAGGGACGTCCCATGGTGGCACAGACCATGGAGTTTATCAGCGACATGGGAACGATCTTCCAGTCCTGCATGAAAGATGAGATTACTGTGGACGAGTTCTGTGAAAAAGCGCAGCAATATGTGGATACCTATACGAATTGATCTGAAGGATGCCGCATGAAAAATGAATGAGAGAGAAGGGTGCGGCGGATGCCGCAC
This sequence comes from uncultured Lachnospiraceae bacterium, assembly GCA_947626985.1. Lineage (GTDB taxonomy): Bacteria > Bacillota > Clostridia > Lachnospirales > Lachnospiraceae > Blautia_A. The sequence goes on from CANQUG010000018.1 coordinate 44,893, forward strand.
TCTTTCCTCACTGAACGGAAGCGGGAGCTTCTGCCGGCTCCCGCGGATTACCCAAAGAAAGGAGGTTTCCACCTATGGCAGTCAGTAAAAAATCAATGAGATGGATTCCCTGGATTCTGATTCTGCCGGTGCTTCTGATCCGGACATTTACCACGATCTACCCTATTTTTGTCACGATAAAAAACAGCTTTTTTGATATTCGGATTTTGGCCGGAGTGGATGACTTTGTGGGCTTTGCCAATTATCTGAAGGTTTTCAGCGACCAGAAGGTCATCACCTCCATTACCTTCACTGTGATTTTTACAGTGGTATCTATGGCTTTGCATATTGTGCTGGGCGTAATGCTGGCGTTGATTTTGAATATGAAATTCAAGGGGCGGAGATTTATCCGTACCATCGTGCTGATCCCCTGGGCAATGCCTTCCGTAGTGATCGGTATGGCGGCAAAATGGGCGTTTAATAATGACTACGGTCTGATCAATGATTTTATCCGGTGGTTTGTGCCCGGCTACCAGAACAGTTGGCTGATCAATACCGGTTCCGCCAGAGCGGCGGTGATCGCCATGGACCTCTGGAAGGATCTGCCATTCTTTGCAATTCTGGTGCTGTCAGGACTGCAGTTTGTATCGGAGGATATTTATGAGGCGGCCAGAGTGGACGGGGCTAACGGAATCCAGTGTTTTTTCAGGATCACCCTTCCCCTTATTGCCAGGAATGTGCTTACTCTGTGTATTCCCTTTACTCTGTGGCGGCTCACTTCCTTTGATCTGGTGTACGCCATGACCTCCGGAGGTCCCGGCGAAGATACGGCTCTTATCGCATACCGGATCACCATGGAGGCGTTTACCAATCTGAACATCGGGTATGCCGGCGCTCTTGCGATCATGCTGTTTCTGGTCATGGCTGTTTTCAGCTGGCTCAACATCCGTGTGACCAGCCGATTAGCGGATTAGAAGGAGGAGATTCCATGAACAGTGTTAACAAATACAAAATTTACCGGGGAGCTGTGGCGGTGGGAAGATGGATATTATTTGCTCTGGTTTCTTTTATTATCCTTTTTCCGGTATACTGGATCTTTATTTCTTCCATTACGCCTCCGGGAGAACTGTTTAAGACTCCCATAGATTATCTTCCGGATCATCCTACACTGGAAAGTTATACCTTTCTGATCGAGAATGTAGGCCTGATTCAGAAAATCGGAAATACTGTTTTGATTGTAGGTTCTACACTGGTGATCAGTACTGTTCTGTGCTCCATGGCGGCATATGCGTTTGCGCGCTTCGGCAGCAGAGGAATCGGAGCGGCCTTCGGATTTATCGTGGCCACCATGCTGATCCCTGAAGTGGTTACCGCCCGTCCGCTCTATGAATTTATGAGGGCGGTAAATCTTTATGATACGTATCCGGGACTGATCCTGCTGTATATCAGTACGATTATTCCCTTTACCGTGCTGATACTGAGAAACTTCGTGGGGGAGATTCCCATTTCTCTGGAGGAAGCTGCGGCGATCGATGGGGCCAACTTTGCCCAGAGACTGTTTACGGTAGTGCTTCCTCTGATGAAGCCTGCTATTGCCACTGTATGTATCATTAATTTTGTCACCTGTCTGAATAACTTTTTCACGCCCCTGTTTTACTCCAACGGTATTCAGGTGCTGTCGGTGGCTATTGTGCAGCTTCCTCTGCGGGATAATATGTACGGCGTACCCTGGGATCTGACCAGCGCCATGGGCTGGGTTATTCTTCTTCCCATAATTATTTTCGTTGCCATCTTTGAAAAACAGATTATGGATGGTATTATGGCAGGAGGAGTAAAAGCGTAGAAGCATAAAAGGAGGTAAAGGTGTCATGTATCATTCATTTACAGGAGGTCTTGGAGGGCTTGCTCTGGCAAAATACGGAAAAAGCCGTTCTGTCAATGCGGAAAATCCTCATGGTGAAAAAGGAAGAGGAGGGATGGCGGCCAGCCATCTGGGACCGTCCAGAAAAGGAAGCCCCTGTCTTCGGGACGTTCAGCCCGGGGAGACGGCGGTTCTGGCCGAGATAGAGGGTCCCGGGGAGATCCGCCATATCTGGATCACCGTGGATATGAAGACGACGGAGGCGGACTGCTTCGTGCTCCGGGATCTGGTGCTCCGCATGTACTGGGACGATGAGGAGACGCCGTCGGTGGAAAGTCCGCTGGGAGATTTCTTCTGCTGCGGGTTTGCCAGGGGCTGTCTGGTGAATTCTGTTCCCATTGCGGTGGTGCCCAACAGAGGCTTCAACTGCTATTTTCCCATGCCCTTCCGCAAAAAGGCCAGGGTGACGATTGAAAATCAGCATGCTAATCCCATTGGCGCGTTCTTCTATCAGGTGGACTATTTCCTGTATGAGGATCTGCCGGAGGACATCGCTTATTTCCATGCGCAGTGGAGAAGAGAACGTCTGACCGTGAAACAGAAGGATTATACGATCCTGGACGGAGTCAGGGGCAAGGGCCATTATGTGGGCACGTATCTTGCTCTGACTACGCTGGAGCGCTACTGGTGGGGCGAGGGAGAAATGAAATTTTATCTGGATGGGGACAGGGAATATCCTACCATCTGCGGTACCGGGACGGAGGACTACTTCGGAGGCTCCTGGAGCTTTGCTCATCAGGTGAACGGGAAGACGGTGGAGCAGACTTACTGTACGCCGTATCTGGGATATCCCTATTATTCCTCCCACGACGAACTGATTCACAACGATTATCACAATGATGACTGTCCTCCCATGCGGGGATTTTACCGCTGGCACATACAGGATCCCATCTGCTTTGACGAGGATATCCGAGTGACTATCCAGCAGATCGGCGTAGGGTACCGCGGGCTGTTTGAACGTCAGGATGATGTAGCCAGTGTGGCATACTGGTATCAGTCTGAGCCTCATCAGAAATTCCCGGTTCTGATGGGAAAAGAGGATCGCTGGCCCAGATAACGGCATACGGTGGAAACGGGGACCCGGCAGTCCGGGTTAAGGGTGTACGGTGAACATGGAGGGCCGGCAGCCCGGGTTAAGGGGGTACGATTTGAAAAAGAAGAGACTGGCGCTGCTCTGTGTGTGTTTGCTCTCTGTCAGCGCCTGTAAAAACTCATCCGTGGATTCAGAATCCCCGAAGACGGAAAAGGATGGGGAGGAACTGACGATCATGCATGTGGACGCAGGTCTGGAGGGCTTTTCGGAATATATCGCCAAGGCGGAGAAGAAGCTGAACCTTCGAATCCATGTGGAGGAATGTCCGGATAATGCGGACAACCGTCAGGCAAGAATTTCCACGATCCTGTCTTCCGGGGATCATTCCGTGGATATTATCTCCGTGAACGATGAGATGATCAGCGAGTTTAAATACAGGGATTATCTGGTGCCGCTGGATGAACTGGTAATGACGGAAGAAGTCAGGCAGGCGTATCAGCAGGAGTATCTGGAGGATATCTGCATGGCGGACGGAAGAATCTATTCCGTTCCCTACCTGATGGATATCATGATGTTCTGGGTAAATCAGGAGCTGCTGGATGAGGCAGGCATGGAGGGTTTTCATGATTACGGAGATTTTCGTGAGTTTGCCGGAAAAATGTCCGGGAAAAATGTGTATGCCTACGGAGATGCCTGGGAGCAGACCTACATTTATAATGCGGTATCACAGTTTGTCAATCTTTTCGGAGGGAATTATAAGGACTGGTCGGATCCCCGTACCCGTGAAGGGATTCGGACTCTGAAGGATATGCTGGAACAGGGATATGCCTCTGTGCAGCAGATGGTGGATTATTATGAACAGATGGAAGAAAAATTTATGGAAGGAAGATATGGGAGTGTCTTCATGTACAGCGGAGCCATCAAGATTTTCATTGGAGCGGGCGTGTACGGTGAGGACAGAATCCATATCGCTCCTCTGCCTTCTTTCAGAAAAAAAGCCACCAATATCGCCGCCTGGCAGTATGTGCTGAACAATGCTTCAGAGAATAAGGATGCGGCTCTGAAGTTTTTAAGGTATGCTGCCAGTCCGGAGGGCAGTCTGGATTATGCGAAGATTATGAAGTGCTTTCCCGCGCGTCTGGATGTGCTGGAGGATGAGAGACTGGACATTGCCGGGATAGAGGAAGCGCGGCAGTATCTGAAGGAAGCCGAGCTTCATGCAAGGCCCATGTGTCAGGAATCCATGACGGCGATTTCGGAAACAGGAACACTGTTTCAGAAGTATCTGCTGGGAGAAATGGCGGAAGAAGCTTATTGCGGGGAAGCGCAGAGGCTGATTGATAAGTATTATCAGTGAGAAGGTCCGGCAGTAGGATTTCGCGGAAGAGTTTCATTTGTTCGGATTGAGAGAAATTTGGAAAAGTTCTTGACATGCCGTCCCTTTTCGAATAGAATAAGTGGAAATCCAAACAGAGACAAATGGCGATGATGAGAATAGTACATGGGGAGCAATCCCAGAGAGGGCTTCGGACGGTGTGAGGAGCCTGTGCGTGAACCATGGAACCGGCCTCGGAGTCCCGCGTGAATGAAGCGCGGCGCAGATCCGGCGTTAACGGAGAAGAGAGAGCGCACTCGGGCGCACTGCAGTATTGCGGAGGATCAGGCAGGCTGCATGGCGGCAGGCGCTAATCAGGGTGGTACCGCCGAAGCCTTTCGGTCCCTTTTACGGGATGGAAGGCTTTTTTCTTTTGGATTTCCGGCAGTATTCGATGCGGGAAACCGTAACATGCAGCGGTTTTGTTTGGTCCCGTGATAATTTCAGGAAAAAGGAGAAAAGGATTATGGCAAAGGAAAAGAAACTTGTGGAAGCCATTACTTCCATGGAGGAGGATTTTGCCCAGTGGTATACGGACGTGGTGAAAAAAGCCGAGCTCTGCGGGTATACCAGCGTGAAGGGCTGCATGGCGATCAAGCCTGCGGGATACGCTCTCTGGGAGAATATTCAGAAGGAACTGGATCAGAGATTCAAGGAGACAGGGGTGGAGAACGTTTACATGCCCATGTTTATCCCCGAATCCCTGCTTCAGAAGGAGAAGGATCATGTGGAGGGCTTTGCTCCCGAGGTGGCCTGGGTCACTCACGGAGGACTGGAGCCCCTGCAGGAGCGGCTCTGTGTGCGTCCTACCTCTGAGACGCTGTTCTGCGATTTTTATCAGAAGGAAATTCAGTCCCACAGAGATCTGCCCAAGCTGTACAATCAGTGGTGCTCCGTGGTGCGCTGGGAGAAGACCACCCGGCCCTTCCTTCGTTCCAGAGAATTCCTGTGGCAGGAAGGCCATACTGCCCATGCTACCGCCGAGGAAGCGGAGGAGAGAACGATTCAGATGCTGAACGTTTATGCGGACTTCTGCGAGGAGGTCCTGGCCATTCCCGTTATCCGCGGCCAGAAGACCGATAAGGAAAAATTCTCCGGAGCGGAATCCACCTACACCATCGAGGCTCTGATGCACGACGGCAAGGCGCTGCAGTCCGGAACCAGCCATAACTTCGGGGACGGCTTTGCCAGAGCCTTCGGCATTCAGTATACAGACAAGGACAACAAGCTTCAGTATGTGCACCAGACCTCCTGGGGTATGACTACCCGTATGATCGGCGCGCTGATCATGGTTCACGGAGACAACAGCGGACTGGTTCTGCCTCCCAGAATCGCTCCTGTACAGGCGATCGTGATTCCCATCCAGCAGCGTAAGGAGGGCGTTCTGGAGAAGGCGGAGGAACTGAAGGACATTCTGAAGGCAGCAGGAATCCGCGTGAAGGTGGATGTTACGGACAAGAGCCCCGGCTTCAAATTTGCGGAGCAGGAAATGAGAGGAATCCCCATGCGTATCGAGTGCGGTCCCAAGGATATCGAGAACGGCCAGGCCGTGATCTGCCGCCGGGATACCAGAGAAAAATATGTGGTGAAATTTGAGGAGCTTGCGGACAAGGTGACGGAGGTTCTGGGAACGATGCAGACAGATATGCTGGAGCGCGCCCGTGCACACCGCGACGCCCATACCTATGTTGCGCTGAATTATGAAGAGTTCAAAGATACCATTGTGAATAAACCCGGCTTTGTGAAAGCCATGTGGTGCGGAGACCAGGCATGCGAGGACAAAATCAAGGAGGATGTGCAGGCCACATCCAGATGCATGCCCTTTAAGCAGGAGCATCTCAGCGACGTGTGCGTGTGCTGCGGAAAGCCCGCGAAGAAAATGGTGTACTGGGGACGTGCTTATTGATAAATATGAGCGGGATCATATCGTAATGTTTGCGATGTACCATGTATTTCCGAAATGATTGCGAAACGTTTCTGTCTGCTTATGCGCTGGAACAAGAATGTCTGGTTAAAATGAGAAAGGATGACGGCATGAAACTTCAAATCCCTTCCCATGTGGAGGTTATCATCAGAACACTGGAGAAAAACGGCCATGAGGCTTACGTGGTGGGCGGCTGTGTCCGCGACCTGCTTCTGGGACGGAATCCCGATGACTGGGATATTACCACCTCCGCCAGACCGGAGCAGGTGAAGGCCCTGTTCCGCCGTACGGTGGATACGGGCCTGAAGCACGGTACGGTTACTGTGCTCATGGATAAAGAGAGCTATGAAGTTACCACTTACCGCATCGACGGAGAATATGAGGACGGCCGTCATCCCAGAGACGTGACCTTTACCTCCAGTCTGGAGGAGGATCTGAAGCGGAGGGATTTTACCATCAACGCGATGGCCTATAATCCCTCCGCAGGTCTGGTGGACCTTTTTCAGGGCTGTCAGGATATGGCGGAGAAACGGATCCGCTGCGTGGGGGATCCGGCGGAGCGGTTTACGGAGGACGCCCTGCGGATCATGCGTGCTGTCCGTTTTTCCGCACAGCTGGGATTTGAGATCGAGGAAAAAACCCGGGAGGCTCTTCGGGTGATGTCTCCCAACCTGAGACATGTAAGCGCGGAGCGCATCCGCACAGAACTGGTGAAGCTTTTGCTGTCCCCTAATCCGGACTTTCTCCGGGAAGCCTACGAAACGGGAATTACCAGAGAGTTTCTGCCGGAGTTTGACGTCTGCATGGTCACGGAGCAGAATACCCCTCATCATTGCTTTACTGTGGGCGAGCATATCCTTCACAGTCTCACCCTGGTGCGGGCGGATAAGATTCTCCGGCTCACCATGCTCCTTCACGACATCGGCAAGCCTGCAGTGAAGCGCACGGATGAAAACGGACGGGATCATTTCAAGATCCATGGTCCGAAGAGCGAGGAAATGGCATACGAAATTCTCCGCCGTCTGAAGCTGGACAACGACACCATCCAGAAGGTATGCACCCTGATTAAATGGCATGATTACCGTCCGGAGCCGGAGCCTGTATCTGTCCGGCGCGCCATGAATAAGATCGGCGAAGAACTCTTTCCCCTTTATCTGGAGGTCCAGAGAGCGGACACACTGGCTCAGAGCACATACCGCCGGGAAGAAAAGCTGGAACGCCTTCAGGGCGTCTGCCGGTGCTATGACCGGATTCAGGAGGAGAAACAGTGCATATCCCTGAAAACCCTGGCCGTATCCGGCAGGGATCTCATCAAAGCCGGATACCGTCCCGGCCCGGAGATCGGAGTTGTTCTTTCGCAGATGCTGGAGCATGTTCTGGAGTTTCCGGAAGACAATATAGAAGAAATCCTCATGGAAAAATTGCGCGCCGGGGAATTTCCATTTTAATGTCGAATGAATGATATACTGATGGTTGTTCTTGACGCTTTCTGCTGTTTGCCATAGAAATAGAATTTTCTTTATGATACATCTTGTATTTACTGGGTTTATAGTATATTCTATAAAGAAAAGGAGGCGTTTCCAATGGCTGTTAAAGCTTTGAATATTAAAATGGAGGAATCGGAAATCCGTGAAATGAAGAAAGTTGCGTCCGTATTTCATATGACAGTGACGGACGTCATGAAAGAAGCGATAGGTGAATATATTGCGAAGATGAAAAAAGATCCGTTTTATCGATTGACTGCGAATGTGGAGGAGGCCTCTGCAGAGGAATCTGCTGAGGTTCTCGGAGCGATTGAAGAACTGTCCGATGATGATCTGAGTATCGCTTCTGTTCGACGGTTTGATGTCTGACCGGAGGTATGAGATGGGGGGTAAGAAAGGTTTTTTTTATGAAATTACATATACAAAAGTGGCTGAGAAATTCTTCCGGGTTCATGAGGATGTAAGAAAACAGTATGAAGATGCAGTCAGGGAACTGCTCATGGGTGAGCATCCTGAAAAGATTAACGTAAAAAGAATTAAAGGAAAGCGGAATGATTACTACAGAATACGTCTTGGAGCATGGCGTATAGTTTACGGGATCATAAATGGGAAAATTGTTGTGATCACTACGCTGCTTGCTGGCCCGAGGGGAGATGTATATAAAAAGATGGATGGCCTGAACTGACGGAATGGCCGGGTGCCTTTCCGCATTGTGAATATCCCCCGTTTTCCCCTCATAAGATAGAAGGTACAAAATCAAGAGGGGGACACGCAATTGTATGATTACGGACTCAGTATCCTGGAACAGTACGGGCTTACAGCCAAAACCTCTTCCCGCACCAGAGGGGCGCTGCTGTGCCGTACCGACCAGGGGGTTCTCATTGTGAAGGAGTTCCACGGTTCGGAGAAAAAACTGAAAAAACAGCAGGAGCTGCTGCTTGCCCTTTCCGAAAGCGGGTTTCATGTGGACAGTTTCCTGGAAAATCAGGAAGGCTCCCTCATCAGCTGCGACAGGGACGGAATTCCCTATACCCTGCAGCGATGGTTCGAGGGCCGCGAATGTGATACCAGATCCAGAGAAGACATTCTGAAAAGCGTCCGTTCTCTGGCCGGATTACATAAGGCTATGAAACTGGAGCCGACAGAGGACTATGCGGAGAAATCTCTGGAGGATGAGTTTGTCCGCCATAATCAGGAACTGCGGAAGATCCGGAAGTTTATCCGGAAGAAAAGCCCCGCCTGCCCCTTTGAGAAGGATTTTCTCTCCAGTGTGGAGTGGTTTCTGGATCAGGGAGAAAAGGCTCTCTGCATGCTGAGGGAATCCTCCTATCACGAGCTCCGGCAGAGTTCCCTGGACAGAGGGCTGGTCTGCCACGGAGACTTTAATCAGCACAATGTGTGGATGCTGAAAAACACCTTCGCCGTCACGAACTTCGACCACTGGGTATTTGATGTTCAGATGGCGGATCTCTATCATTTCATGCGAAAAATTCTGGAAAAGTACAGCTGGGATATTTCTCTGGCAAAAGAGATGCTGTACGCCTATCACAGGGAGCGCCCCATCACCGGGGAAGAATGGCAGAATCTGCGGGTCCGCTTCACCTATCCTGAAAAATACTGGAAGCTTTCCAATTATTATTACACCCACAATAAAGCTTGGATCTCGGAAAAAAATGCAGAAAAGCTGAAAACCCTCATCGCCCGGAAGGAACTCTGGGAAACCTTCACCGCTGCCTGCTTTTCCGATTATCCCTTTTAATTATCCTGTGTTTTTTAATATATCACCCTCCCGGAACGTCGGACCTCCATAATATAGGAGGCGCAGACAGCTCAGCGCGTCTGCCCGGTCTGCTCCGCTTTCCGTCAGGGTGATTTTTTATAGAAAGCTTTTATTTCGCCGAACAGGATAAATTCTCTGATATCCCGCCCAAGATAATTTCCCCGATTTGCTTCCTAGGACAGATTTTCTGATTTCCCGAACAGGATAGATTTCCTGATTTGCCACCCAGGCAGGCTTTCCGATTCACAAAACAGGAATAAATTTCCTGAAAAATACGACATACAGCAGGCAGGACTGTGCTTCCTGTCTGGCAGACCGTTTGGGCGCGGTTTTAACGGAGGCGAAATCCACCGCTTACGGAGACTTAGGCGCGAAGGCTCTTCCTGAGCGCCTTAGCCGGAGTTAGCGGTTAGTTCGACGGAGTGTTGCGCCGTCAACAGACAGGAAGCACAGTCCTGCCTGCGTCCGTCAGAAGCGTGCGCTTATGAACGGAAGGCAAAGTACCGTTTTGCCAGTGCCCGTCCGAAGCATGCGCCGACGAACAGATAGCTAAGCCCAATCATCCTGTATCCGTCAGAGATGAAAAAATTATCCCGTCCGTCATACAGGCAGAAACTGAAAAAAAGCCGTAAAATCAACCGTTTT
>CANQUG010000019.1 GCA_947626985.1 uncultured Lachnospiraceae bacterium
AAAAAATGGGGGGAATTGAATGATGAAAGTTCCAGAAAACCAGCAAAATCAAGGGCTGGAGTTTCCGAATAGATATTGGGGAGAGGGGGGGGGTAAATCTATACGGCAATATAACTGTAGTATTTCTTGCCCTTTCGAGTGCGAGTTATATAACAAGCGAGCACAAATTAAAATGGGATATTGGTTGGCAATTTTGTTTCCTGAGTTTTTTCTGATGGGTTATAAACTACGTCAATGGGGTAAAGTTAGAAAAAGTAACCGTACCGCATTGCTGCTGATTTTTCAGGAATTGCAATTAATGCAAGATTGGCATATATAAATTATCTCCGTGGATTAAAAGGACTGCTGGTAGATGTTATGCAGTATTATAAAAACCCATTTTCATATGCGCCTCTTGCACTTATTGAAGTTATAGCCTTTTGCCTGATTTTCAGTTCTGGATATTAAGAAAGACTTCTCTAAATTGGCAGGATATACATTCCTGCTTTATTTGCTTCGCGCAGGAATATGGGACATTATTTCAACTGTTCTTGGAGATGTTCTGATTGGAAATCAGTTGGTGGAGACACTATCTGTTTTCATAATTTCAATTGTGGTATTTTTACTCTCGCTTCTTGGGACGATGCTTTATAGAAAGTTTTCACCATTTGAGAAATGTTTTTGCTAGCGTGGATTGGGCGATATTTTATTTTGACGATACAGTGTTATTGAAGATCAGATGCAAAGAGAACTGCTAATTATTATATATTGACGAACATTATTTTTCCTCGTTCATGCTTTCTGGAGCATTTATTCTTGATAATGAGTGTAATGCTGATTATAAGTACTTCTATAAGAAAGCATTTAAAAATATTGGAGTTACCAGTGTGATATTTTGTCTGCTTTATATTTTCTATAGTATTGCAAGGCTGATATTAAGTGTATTTATTCTTAATAAGCACAGCAATGACTATTTTCTCAATGAGTCATTTGTAGTGATAAAGAGTTTATTGGTCGGACAGCCATCTGCGCATCTTTGGTACTTATTTACGTTAGTTGGATTATATCTCGCAACGTCGTTCGTAATTCGATTTGCCTCAGATTTATGAGTAAACGAATAAAAATCTACTGGAAAGGAAATACAAATGCAGGAGTTAATCAGAGAAAAATTCGATATTCTTGAAGCGTTGGCTACATCGCAAAGTTCAATTAATCATTGCCAGTTTGAAGCTAAAATACATTATTTTTCTGATACAGCAAGCGGAGCTTGGAGAGAACTTGTTGAGCATGGTTACATAAATAAGGATGGGATTACATGTTCTGGTCTTAAAATGCTTGAACCGTATCGGGTGAAACGCGCCATTTTCGTTGCAGCCGGCTTTGGTTCCCGTCTGGTCCCGGTGACGCTGAATACCCCCAAGCCTCTGGTGCGTGTTCAGGGAAAAAGGATTATTGACGGTCTTATTGATGCGGTACTGGCTGCAGGAATTGAGGAAATTTACATTGTGCGAGGTTATCTGGCGGAGCAGTTTGACCAGCTGCTGTATAAATATCCGATGATTAAATTTATTGAGAATCCTGCCTATAACGAGACAAACAATATTTCCTCCGCGCTTTGTGCCAGATATTTGTTTTCCAATGCCTATCTCTTTGAGGCGGATCTGCTGCTTCGTAAGCCGGAATTGATCAGGAAATATCAGTATTGTTCGAATTTTCTCGGGTATCATAAGGACCGGTCGGACGATTGGTGCTTTACGGTAAAGGATGGCTGTATTGCCACACATAAGATTGGCGGAGTTGACTGTTACCAGGAATACGGTATTTCCTACTGGGATGAGGAATCAGGAAGAAAGCTTGCTTCAGATATTAAGGAGGCATACGAGATGCCCGGAGGAAAAGAACTGTTCTGGACGCAGGTGCCGCTTTCCGTTTTTCATAATCATTACAGAGTGGAGGTACGGGAATGCAGCGAGGGAGACGTGGTAGAGATCGATACCTTCCGGGAACTGAAGGAAATCGATAAAGCGTATGATGTGTGACGACAGCAGTATTTTTTGTGGAAAGTTTTATTCCTTCTGAGGTTCAGTAACAGGGATATGAGAAGTCAAATTGAACAGACTTGCCTCTGCTTTGTCGGGAGCGTCGTTGACATCTCCTGTTTTATCATGCATAATGTTCAATACTGGGAGAAAGTTGACCAGAAATAGAACATGGAGGTAAGAACTGTGGACCTGACGAAAAAACAGTTTGAGATATTGGAAAGTTATGCTGTGAATGGAAGTCTTACCCAGAGGCAGCTTTGTAAAATGACAAATCAGTCCCTTGGAAATGTAAACCGTCTGGTAAAGGAACTGACAGAATATGGTTATATCAGTAAAGGAAACATTACTCTTGATGGAATTCAGGCTCTTGAGCCGTATCGCGTGAAGCGGGCTATATTTCTCGCTGCAGGTTTCAGCGCGCGTCTGATTCCTATTACGTTAAATACCCCGAAACCTCTGGTAAGGGTCAGGGGCCAGAGGATTATTGATGGTCTGCTCGACGCATGCCTGGGAGCGGGGATTTCGGAGATTTATATTGTCCGCGGCTATTTGCCGGAGCAATTTGATCAATTGTTATATAAATATCCGATGATTCGGTTTATGGAAAACCCGATGTATAACGAGTCCAACAATATTTCCTCGGCTGTGGTGGCGAGGTATATGCTTTCCAACGCCTATGTATTTGAAGCGGATCTGCTGATTTCGAATCCTAAACTGATAAAGCGGTATCAGTACAGTTCCAATATTCTGGGAATCAAAAAAGAGAGAACGGACGACTGGTGCGCGGTAGTAAAGGATGGCGTGATTACGGAGGAAAAAATCGGCGGCCAGGGGGATCATATCTGGAGACTGTTAGGTATTTCCTACTGGTCGGAAGCAGATGGGCATAAATTATCGAATGATCTGCTGGAGACATACCAGGCCCCGGGCGGAAAGGAACGCTACTGGGAGCAGGTGCCCCTGTTGTACTGCAGGAACAAATATTCTGTTGAGATTCGGGAATGTTCGGAGGAGGATATCACAGAGATTGATACATTCCGGGAATTGAAAGAGATAGACAAGACTTATGATGTCTGATTTCGATTCCGGAAGATCTTCCGCTTGGCCGTGTCTGGCAAGAATGTTCAATAAGGGACGATATAGAATGATAAAACGAACTGATATATATATTTTATGCTTAAAAATCGTTGACAAATGTTCAATATAAGAGTATTATATGAAAATAAATGAACATATTGAACGATTGGAGGGAGAGTTATTATGAAAAAAAGAAACTGGATCTTCGCGTGTGCATTTGTGTCGGCGCTCATGCTGGGTACCTGCGGTTCTGTATCTGCGGAAGAACTGCAGTCTCCTGCAGCGTCGGAAACCACGGCGGAGCTTGACGACAGCAGTAATAAGGTTGTCATTTATTCCGGGGCGGAAGAATACCGCAATGAGTATTTTCTTAAGAGAATTCAGGAAGAATTCCCGGATTATGACGTAACGATCGAATATATGCCTACTGGCAATCTTGCCGCGAAGCTTGCTGCCGAAGGGACGGAGACAGACATGGATATTTTCTACGATCTGGATTTCAGTTATGCAGGACTCGTGGAAGAATATCTCGCGGATGTTTCCGAATATGACCAGTCCATTTACGTAGATGACTGCAAGGTTGAAAGCGGACATTATCTTGCGGCTACGCGTAACGGCGGTGCGATTATTGTAAATCCGGAAGTATTGAAAGAGAAAGGGCTGGAAGAACCCACCTGCTATGAAGACCTTCTGAAGCCGGAATATAAGAATTTGATTTCCATGCCCAGCCCCAAATCTTCCGGAACCGGATATATGTTCGTAAAAAGCCTTGTAAATGCCTGGGGTGAGGAAAAGGCCTTTGAGTATTTTGATGGTCTTGCGGAAAATGTTCTCCAGTTCACAGAATCCGGTTCCGGTCCTGTGAACGCTCTTGTTCAGGGGGAGGTCGCCGTTGGTCTCGGTATGACAGCTCAGGCGGTAACGGCCATAAACGATGGCGCGGATCTGAAACTTCTCTTTTTCGAAGAAGGTTCTCCCTATTCTCTTTATGGATATGCCATTCCCAAGGGGAAAGAGACTCGAAAAGCGGTGGTGGATGTGTTCAATTTCTTTTATACCACACTGGTAATGGAAGATAAGGAACTGTATTATCCGGAGCAGGTTTTTGTGGGTCAGGTCAACAGCATAGAGAATTATCCCACGGATATTCCTTATGCGGATATGAGCGGTAATACCACGGAGGAAAAGACACGCCTGATGGAGAACTGGGAGTATTGACAGTTTTTATTCTATGATCCTATGGGAACTTCTGATCGGACTTCCATAAGAAAAAGAGCCGTTTTGCGCAGGATTTTTGTTTAAAAAGAGTCATGGGAGAAAGGCTTGTCTTTTCTCCCTTTTCTAAAGAATAAATGATTCAAAAAAACGATAAAGGGGCAGATTATGGAAAAAATCATTGTTGAACATATATCAAAAGCCTTTGGGCAGACGGGAGTCCTCCATGATGTGAGTTTCTCGGTAATAGAGGGGGAGTTTTTGTCCATTCTTGGCCCTTCCGGCTGCGGAAAAACGACGATCCTGCGCATTCTGATCGGTTTGGAGACGGCGGACAGCGGGCGGATCGTCAAGGATGGCGCGGATATTACGGCAGCGCCTTCCGCGCAGCGGAGGATGGGAATCGTTTTTCAAAATTATGCCCTGTTTGAGAATATGTCGGTTCTTAAAAATGTAGCCTACGCTCTTACGAACAGCGCGGTAACGAAAGGAAAATATAATAAGATAAGCGCTGTTCAAAAGGCGAAAGAAATGCTGGAACTTGTGGGATTATCGGAGCATGCTGATAAAAAGCCAAGGCAGCTCTCCGGCGGACAGCAGCAGAGGGTTGCCATTGCCAGGACTCTGGCTCTGAATCCGGACGTGATTTTGTTCGATGAGCCGATGTCCGCGCTTGATGTAGACACCAGACTGGGCCTCCGTTCAGAACTGAAGGAGCTTCAGAGGAAATTTGGAACAACCATGATTTACATTACCCATGATCAGGAAGAAGCTTTTGCTATGTCGGACAGGATTATGGTGATGGATGCGGGCGTGATTCACCAGCTGGATACCCCGAAAAATATTATTGACAATCCTGCCGACAATTATGTGAAGCGTTTTGTTATTAAAAATATTAACACGAAAATTAACAGTCTGATTCAATTCGCGCATACCCCTGAAACCTGCGGTGCGGTGGAGGAGGAAAAATGACCGGGAGAGCGATTTTGGTCAAAAAGAAACAATCTTCTTTGGCGTTAAAAATATTATTGTGTGTGTTCTGGCTGACGGCGATTATCCTTCCGCTCGTCCGTATGCTCTCCACGATGGCCTCTGTGGATATCCGGGCAGTGATAAGTGCGCGGAAGTTTTCAAGGGCGCTGCGCCAGTCGATGATTGTCAGCTGCTCGGCTACGGTTATTTCGGTCAGCCTGGCGGGGCTGCTGTCATGGGCCGTAGCCAGAACAAATATCCGTCATAAAACGATTATGAATACGCTTCTTACCGTTCCGATGCTGATCCCGTCCATTTCCCACGGAATGGGGCTGGTGATTATCCTGGGGGCCAATGGATGGCTGTCGAGACTGCTGGGGCTTGAAAGCGGGATCTATGGATTCTGGGGCATCGTGACCGGATCTGTGATGTATTCTTTTCCGGTAGCGTATCTGATGCTTTACGACGTTCTTCGCTATGAGGACGGTACTCCTTATGAGGCAGCGGAAGTAATGGGACTTTCCGTAAAAGATAAATTTTTTGCAATCACACTCCCTTATTTGAGAAAACCGCTGATCTCCGTCATATTTGCCACGTTTACAATGATCATCACCGACTATGGCGTTCCGCTGATGGTGGGCGGTAAATATATGACGCTGCCGGTCATGATGTATCAGGATGTCATTGGTATGCTGGATTTCGGAAAAGGTTCCGTTATCGGCATGATCCTGCTGGTTCCTGCATTGATTGCCTGTGTGCTGGATATGGCAAACCGTGATAAAGGAAATGCTTCTTTTGTGGGGAAACCTTACGGAATCAGGGAAAACAGGGGCAGAGACCGGCTGGCACAGCTGCTTTGTATTCTGGTAATTCTGCTGATCTTTTTGCCGATCGGTTCTTTTGCAGTGCTGGGCTTTGTAAATAAGTATCCGATTGACATGACCTTTTCCATCGGGAATATCGCGCAGGCGATAAATATGGGGGCCATGGAATACCTGCGGAATTCTTTGGTCATTGCTGCAGCGGTGGCGTTTCTGGGAACGGCCCTGGCTGTATTAAACGCCTACATGACAGCGCGCGATAAGACGAAACTCAGCTACGTGCTGCATCTGATGTCAATCACGTCTCTTGCGGTTCCTGGTCTTGTTCTTGGTCTTTCCTATGTAATGTTTTTTAAATCAACGCCGATTTACGGTACGATTGCCATATTGTTTCTGGTCAATTCCATGCATTTTTTCTCCTCTCCGTACCTGATGGCGTATAACACCTTCGGAAAGATTAATGAGAATCTGGAGGACGTGGGTTCTGCCCTGGGAATCGGCAGGTGGAAAGTGATCCGGGATGTTTTGCTTCCCCAGTCGACAGGGACGATTCTGGAAATGATGGGTTATTTTTTTGTGAACTGCATGATGACGATTTCTGCTGTTTCCTTTCTGGCAAATGTGAACAATAAGCCGCTTGCCCTTATGATCACGCAGTTTGAGGGGCAGATGCAGCTGGAATGTGCGGCTTTTGTTTCGCTGGTGATTCTGGTTGTCAATGTGGTGATGAAATATGCCGTATTTCTGGCTAAAAAAGAAATCAGCAAGAGAATATAGGAGTAATAAACTATGAAAACTGTTTACACCTGTTTCTGCACGGATGTGATTCATGAGGGGCACCGGAATATTTTAAAACATGCCGGGGAATACGGCAGGGTTGTGGTTGGATGTCTCAGCGACAAAGAGATGATCCGCTGTACAAAATTCCCTACAACATCCGAAGAAGAACGCATGGCATTATACCGTTCTCTGGAGGGCGTGGATGAGGTGATTCTTCAGGATAATATGCTGTATGACGACGTGATTGAAAAAATTCATCCGGATTATGTGGTGCATGGCGATAACTGGAAGGAAGGAGCGGAGAGGGCTGTCCGCGAACATGTGGAACAGCTGATTGCTTCCTATGGAGGGCAGATGATCGATGTTCCGTATACTTACAGTGAGAATGTAAAAAAGGTCGATCAGCGGCTGAGGGAAAAGCTGTCCATGCCGGAATACCGAAGGAAACGTCTCCGCCAGCTGATCGATATGAGGCCTGTTGTGAAAATTATGGAGGCGCACTCCGGACTGACAGGACTGATCGTGGAAAAGACCGTCATTGACGGGGATAATGGAAAACTGGATCAGTTTGACGGGATGTGGGTTTCTTCTCTCTGTGACAGTACGGATAAAGGAAAGCCGGATATCGAGCTGGTTGACATGACTTCACGTCTGCGCACTATCGACGATATCATGGAAGTTACCACGAAGCCCATGATCCTGGATGGAGATACGGGCGGACTGACGGAACATTTCGTATACAATGTACGAACTCTTGAGAGGATGGGCGTCAGCGCGGTTATCATTGAGGATAAAACCGGCCTGAAAAAAAACAGTCTGTTCGGAACGGAAGTGGTACAGACACAGGACAGCATTCAAAATTTCAGTGCAAAAATCGCGGCAGGGAAAAAGGCACAGCTGTCGGATGATTTTATGATCATTGCCAGGATTGAAAGTCTGATTCTGGAACGGGGCATGGAAGACGCTTTGGAGAGGGCGTTTGCATTTACCGCAGCCGGTGCCGACGGGATCATGATTCACAGCCGGAAAAAAGATCCTGCGGAGATTTTTGAGTTCTGTGATAGATTCCGCAGGAAAGACCAGAGGACGCCGATCGTGGTGGTGCCCACTTCCTTTAATCAGGTTACGGAGGAGGAGCTCGCGGTTCATGGAGTAAATATTGTGATCTACGCGAATCAGCTTATGCGCGCGGCTTTCCCGGTGATGCAGAAGACGGCGGAAGAGATATTGAAGAGTCACAGAGCGAAGGAAGTGGATGCGAAGCTGATGCCGTTTAAAGATATTATCCGGCTGATTGATGAGCTGTAAATGCGGGAGAAAGGGGAGCCATTGGAAGAGAAATATTTGATCCTTTCCGATATTCACGGAAATGTCAGCGCATTTGATTCTGTGCTTGCTGATTGTCGGGATGAGAACTTTGCGGGTGTGATCCTGCTTGGCGACTGCATTGATTATGGGATGCGATCCAATGAGATTATACAGAAACTCATCCGGCTGAATGAAACGATTTGGAAAGGGAGAATTCTTGTAAATATTTGGGGAAATCATGAGAAGCTTGCAGTAGATAAGGATCTGGAAAGGCTTTCCTCTGACCGGGGCCGGGTCATGGCTGAATATACGGCCAGGCATCTGTCTTCAGAGTCTATGGCCTACATACAGGATGAAATGAACCAGGAGGGAATTCAGAAATTTATGATAGGCGGATGGAAATGTCTGGCTGTCCACGGCTCCGCGGAGGACCATTACTGGAAAGCGATTACACTCGATAACTTACGCGGAGATTACAGAGAATACGATATGGTCTTTGGCGGACATTCTCATTATTCTCACTGTTTCACGCAGTTTTACCAGACAGAAGATTCGAGGATGAGAAATAAAAAAGCTGTGACTTTTGTGAATCCTGGTTCTGTGGGGCAGCCGAGAAACCAGAATCCATGCGCTCAGTATGCTGTCGTATATTCCGGATCCAGGAGGATGGAACTGAGGGCAGCCGTGTATGATGTGGCATATGAGCAGTCTCTGTTTCCGGATGAAATTGACAATTTTTATAAAAGCAGGCTTACCTGTGGAGTGTAGAAACGTGCTGTGTTAATAACTGAAGAAATCAGTATTTGATATTTTTTCTGACGGCAGGATGGCGGTGATGCAGATAGAATGCCAGGATGCCTTCGTCACTGAATTTTTATCGGCTAGGGCTGGAGGAATCTGCAGGTGCTGATTGTTTGTCAGTTAATACAGTATGGTATGGAGAGAAAGGCGGGAATAAGATGAGTAAACTGTATGCGGTCAGCGGCGTTACGGGAATGACGGGAAATGAACTCGTGAGGCAGATCCTTACAGAGGGCAGTACGGATCATATTCTGGGATTTGATAACTTTTATGCTTCTTCTATTGAGACCGTTTCTGACCATATGGGTGATGACCGGTTTGAGTTTTTCGAATATGATTTGAATAATAAGGCGCAGATGCAGGATTTTGAAAACAGAGTAAAAGCGGCTGCAGACGATTATGAGGAAGTGATTTATATCAACTGCGCGGCAGTGGTTCATACGGAACATTTTTATCATGTTTATGAAACGTATGAGACAAATGTGGAGGGAATGAATAGATTCCTCCAGCAGGCGATCCATATAGGCGCGCAGAAATATATTAATTGTTCTACATCCGAAGTATATTCCATGAATTCGTGGAATGAAAACGGCGGCGTCAGGGAAAGCGATTATCTTACCTTATCGGTGGCTGAGCACAGTCAGCGGACCAGTTATGCTGTGGGAAAACTTCTTACAGAGTTTTTCATAAAGGATGCGGTGGATGAGGGAAGGATCAAAGGCTGCTCCATCCGTTTTGCCAATGTTTACAGTAAGGATGAGAGGTATCCAAAGCATATCATTCCATTTATTATCAGCAGCTTACGCGATACGGGAAAGGTGGTTCTGCTGGAAAATTCCAGGAAGAACAGAAGGACATTCTTGAATAATTATGACAGCTGCAGTGCAGTGCTTGCCCTTGCTTCGGAGGATTCTGCGCTGGACGGAACAGTGTATAATGTGGCTACGGAGGAGGAAATTTCCATGATCGATCTGGCGGAGCTCTGCGCGGAAAAGATGGGGATTAAGGAACCGGTTATTGAATTTCGCGGATATCGTGAATCCGATCCGCAGAGAAGGCTGCTGTCAACGGAGAAAATCCGGACAAGGACTTCCTGGAAACCGAAGGTGACTCTGGATAAGGGTCTGGACGAGTGCATTGCCAGCTATTTAAAGAAAGGATAAGGTCCAAATACAGGACTAAAAGCTGTCATTGGGAGGAAACCATGAAAACAGCGGTTATTACGGTAGCTGGGATATCCAGCAGGTTTAATGAAGGGATACCGGAGAAGGAAAAGAAACTGAAAGCAGTTTATACAGAAGACTGCAGAGAGAATACACTCCTTTATCATCTTCTTGAAAAATGCTCCTTTGCAGACCGGATTATTATCATCGGCGGCTATCAGTTTGATCGTCTGGAGGATTATTGCAGATGGCTTGACCCAAATATGAGAGACCGGATTTCTCTTATTTTCAATGAGCATTATCTGGACCTGGCTTCCGGATACAGTCTTTCCCTTGGACTGAAGGAGGCATTGCGCTGCGGTGCGGAGGAAATCCTTTTTGCTGAGGGGGATCTGGATATTGACAGGGAGTCCTTTGATAAAGTAGTAGCATCCAGGAAAAGCGTTCTGACTTATACTTTTGAACCGATTTATGCAGACAGGGCAGTCGTTCTCTATAAAGATGAAAAAGACAGGTACCGTTATGCGTTTAACAGCAGCCATGGATTGCTGTCCATCGATGTACCGTTTTCCTGCATTCTGAATTCCGGCCAGTTATGGAAATTTACGGAAATGGAAACACTGCGGCTGGTCAATGAACGGTTTCTTGATGAAACGGCAAACGGGACAAATTTGAGGATTATTCAGAGTTATCTCAATGCCAATATAGAGGTGGATTTGATTGGACTTAAACGCTGGACAAACTGCAATACAAAAGAAGACTACAGAAAAATAACAGCTTACTGGAGGGAGGAAAAATGAAAACTTTACAGGAACGGCTCAGGATTGTTGAGAAACATATCCACGAGGGTAATATAAAGGTAATGATTATTGGGCTGGGAAGTGTAGGAACGTATCTTCTTGATTATCTGATCAGTAAGAATGATCCGGCAGTCAGCATTGTGGCTGTTGGCAGGGATGAAGAAAAGATGAGGACAAAGGTGAACATCACCAGAGTCGCCGGGCTTATCCGCGGTGTGAATAAGTCGCGGATCGATGTGGAAGGCGGAGTTGATCTGACAAATATTGATGCCATTCAAAGCGCTGTCGAAAAGTATCAGCCGGATTTTATCGTCAATTCCAGCCGTGCGTATCCAGGACTTAAATATGGAAGTATTTCCTGGGCAAATGTGAGGGCTTACGGGATCTGGAGTCCTCTCGCCATCTGTTTTACAAAAAATGTTATGGAAGCCTGTGACAGAGCAGATACGAATGCCATTGTTATTAATACGTCTTATTCTGACGCTGTCATTCCCTGGCTGAAAAGTGCCGGGAAAGCATATCCGGATTTTGGCTCCGGTAATCTTAATCATCTGGTTCCGCGTATGAAGTTTGCCGTGGCGGAGATGCTGGGTGTGGATGATTTCTGGAATGTGGATATCATGTTTGCTGCCGGTCACTTTCATGATGTCTGCATCAGTAAAGAAGGTCATACGGAAGGTGTAAAGCTGCCTCTTAAGGTTTATTACAGAGATCAGGAGCAGGATCTTCCGCACGAGAAGATTTACTCTGCCTGCAGGATCGCCATGCCGGTGGATCAGACGAGAAATATGATGAATGCTTCGTCAAATGCTCAGATTATCACTGCTGTTATAGAAGCGATACGTACCAGGAAGAGTCAGAGAGTATTTTCGCCGGGTTTTGGAGGAAATATTGGGGGATATCCTGTTCTGATCGGATACAGGGATGGACAGCCTGATGCGTGGATTGATGAGTCTGTTTTCTGTTTTGAAGAAATGAACCAGGCGGACAGGGCTTCTATGGCGCTTGACGGCGTGGAAGATGTGGTAAACGGCAGGCTGATTTATACAGATGCTTTGATCGAAAAAGCCCAAAAAGCTTTTGGGACCAGACTTCCGAAAACAGTGGATTTTGAGGATATTGAGAATACAGCGAGATTTATTATTGATGAGATTATTCTGCCGCAGACAGGAAAGAAGTGATCTTTAGTTTTATGTTGTCCGGCAGCAGGCGATCCAATAGAAAGATTAAATGGATGTACGTTACCTGGCGTAGGCCTGATGTAATAAAATCATTAGAGTACCACAGAAACAGGAGGTATTTTGTTTTATGAACGTACAAAGGCTTGTAGAAATCATAGGATCGGATTTTTATACCGGGGTACCGGATAGTCAGCTGAAGACACTGTGTGACTACTTGATGGCAGAATACGGGATAGATCCGAAGCATCATATTATCGCGGCTAATGAGGGAAACTGCACGGCTCTGGCAGCCGGATATTATCTGGCTACCGGGAAAATTCCGGTTGTTTATATGCAGAATTCCGGTGAAGGAAATATCATAAACCCTGTCGCGTCGCTGTTGAATGATAAGGTCTATGCAGTTCCCTGCGTATTCATTATCGGTTGGCGCGGGGAACCGGGTGTTCATGATGAGCCGCAGCATATTTACCAGGGAAAAGTGACTTTGAAGCTTCTTGAAGATATGGATATTTCTTATTTTGTTATCTCCAAGGACACTGCTGAAAATGAGCTTGGAAGAAAAATGAACGAGTTCAGGGAGCATTTGGCAGTTGGCAGACAGGCTGCGTTTGTGATTAAAAAGGGCGCGCTGGAGTTTGACGGCAAGGTTAGGTATGAGAATAAAAATGTTATGATTCGCGAAGAAATAATCAGGCATATTGTGGAAGCTGCAGGCGATGGCGTGATTGTTTCTACCACTGGAAAGGCGAGCCGGGAGCTGTTCGAGATCCGTGAATCCAGAAGGGAAGGACATGGAAGAGATTTTCTTACTGTAGGATCCATGGGCCATGCGTCGTCTATTGCTCTGGGAATCGCTCTGCAAAAGCCGGAAAAGAAGATCTGGACCATAGACGGAGACGGTTCTGCACTGATGCATATGGGTGCCATGGCGGTGATTGGTGCGAATGCTCCGAAAAATGTTGTCCATATAGTGATCAATAATGGTGCACATGAGACTGTGGGGGGAATGCCAACAGTAGCTGAAAAAATAGATCTTGTGTCGATCGCCAGAGGCTGCGGGTATCAGAATACAGTATGTACGGATGACTTTGACGCATTGGACATGGAACTGGCGGCTGCCCGAAAACGCGAAAAGCTGAGTTTTATTGAGGTTAAATGTTCTATCGGTGCGAGAGATAACCTGGGAAGGCCGACTACAACAGCAAAGGAAAATAAAGACGCATTTATGAAGTATCTGAGTATTAGGTGAAAGATTTTAGCGAGAACTGCCAGAAGACTGCATTACGAAATTTTTGTAGTACTTGTGATTTTCATAAGATGCTGTTTAATGGATGTTTTAATGTGTAACAGGTAGAATTGTAAAATACATTCCGAAATACTACCGGAGGGTGCAACTGCTTAATCCCGTTTTGGATAATGTTCGAGAACATGTTCCAGCTTTTTGAAGTTGCAGCAACGACGAAGAAGGAGACCACCTGCCTTCCCGGAAGTGACTTTTTCATACAGTCGATTCGCCTTTTTTACAATTGTATCCTGATTTTTCCGGCAAAATGTAAGTTGGTTTATGATCAAATCTTTATAGCGCGACATCTCATGGCTGTCGCCTGGTCTGTGACGTATGTCTACTGGGAAAATGACATCTTTGTTAACCGGAATCATTTCGTTGAAATTCAGTACGCCAATCAATCTGCTATCGTGGTAGATTTTGGTAAAGTCGATGTCGTTCTTCATTGTTTTGTGCTTTTCTTTCGGTGAACTGAGAGGTATACAATATTGTCTGTCGTTGCAAATAACAATGATTCCGATGAACGGACGATTGCTCTTTCCAATCTGAGGAGATACCGACATGACATGGTCATCTGCATGGGACAGGTTCCGTATGTACTTCATATCGACGAGATATAAGTTAAGACGTGTCTGTTTCATATATTATCCTTTCAAAAATTAAGGCTGTGACAGACGCCACAGCCCTGAAAAGCGTCCACTTACGGTAGGACTCACCGCTGCTAAAGCTGCCACTCACAGTAGGCCTCACTGCTGCTAAAGCTGCCACTTATGGTAGGCCTCACCACTTTTCGCAGAGGGTATGCCTCCACACACGAGCCTAAACTCATTTATACTGTACACGATGATCAGATGGAATGCAAGCGGATGAAAAAAGAAAATTATAAAATTTCTGTGAACTAGGATGGGAAAAATGGACATTTTGTGTGATGAATTTGTTGCGGTAGTGACAGCAGTCCGGCCGGAGATGATTTTAGAGGGCAGAAGTCTTTTAAAGCAGAAGCGTCTGGTCTTGAAACCTGTCGAACTTTCACGAACGAACAGGACTGTTTTAGTAAGTGTCATTCCGAAGACACTGGTGTCATGGATATCATCGTTCAGCTGGAGGATGGAAGCATCACTACGCTAGAGGTACAGAAGTACAGCTACGCGTTTCCCGGACAGAGGGCTGCCTGTTATTCTGCGGATATGCTTCTGCGGCAGTATAAGAAGAAATGGGATGAGGCCTCGGAGGCGAAGAGGCGCATGAATTACCGGGAAATCAGATCGGTGTATACCATTGTTCTGTACGAGAACAGCCCCGGTATTTTTCATCAGTTCCCGGATACATACATCCATCATTTCAGGCAGACTTCCGATACGGGACTGGAGATGGAACTGCTGGAGCAGCTGAGAGAAAAAGACGACAGACTGAAAGAGAAGGATGACAGACTGAAAGAGAAGGATGACAGACTGAAAGAGAAGGACGACAGACTGAAAGAGAAGGACGACAGATTGAAAAAGCAAAGCCTCCAGATTGAGGAGCTGAGACACAGGCTCTAGGCATTGGAAAACAGAGAGGGATTAGACGACTGATTTGCCCAAAAGCTGTTGTCTGTACAGAGTGTACCGAACCAAGGCTGCAAATCTGTATCAGGGTGGAGTAAGGCAGGACGAGATTGCCGCTGCGTGTGAGACGCGCCTCTGTGCCTTACGATCTATGGCGGCAGCAGGGATACCTGAAGGCCACGGAGGGCAACGTGACCCACTACGGTTTCATCGAGAAATTGGGCCTTTTAAAGAAAAGCGCCGGGATAACCCGGCGCCGCGTTTATTTAAGAGAGAAGCCCTGCTTCAGGATAGAGATCCAGTTCCTTTTTCCATAAAGGAAGCGGATGATATTCACCCGTTTTTCCGTTTCGGATACAGTGTAGAAAATGAGGTAGTTGTTTACCGCCACAAAACGGACACCCCAGGTTTTCAGCACGGGATCGTCCACGAGCGAAAACTGCTGTGGAAACTGTGACAGGCCGGCGGCTTTCCTTTCGACTTCATCCAGAAGGTCATCCGCGGCCTGTGGATTATACAGAACCAGCGAAATATAGTCCGCGGCGTTTATGAGATCCCGTTCTGCTGTTTTTGTGATATGGATTTCATAATTCATTTTTTACGCCTTTTTCTGATATCTGCCACTGCTTCGGAGAAGGGGCGTGTGCTTCCGGACTGGATGTCGGCCAGGCCTTCCTGCAAAAGGCCATACAGCTCGAACCGTCCAAGCAGCTGTTCATAGGCTTCGATGCTCATGACTGCCAGGTCGCCTTTCCCGTTCTTTGTGATGAATACGGGTTCAGAATACTGGTGGCAGAAGTTTGAGATTCCGTTATAGTCGTTGCGGAGATCGGCGCTTGATTTGATTGTGGGCATTGGATGCACCTCCTTTGTAACAAAATTATACATAAATTTCTTTACGAAGTCAAGCAGAAGGGTGAAGGATTCAAAATGGGACTGAAAGAAAAATTTCTTTTACCACTATGAAAAACACTGTAGTCCATTCAATTATCCGAACCACAGTGTTCTATTTATTTCCCCACCCCGTGAAAAGTAACGTGACAGCAGTCCGGCCGGAGACGCTCCTGGAAGTCAGAAGTCTTTTAAAACAGAATAGTCTGGTCTTGAAATCTGTCGAACTTTCACGAACGAACAGGACTGTTTTCGTTTGTATTTTTGTGATAGGCTGTATGGGAAACACATTATTGCCATGAGGGATAGAAGGTTTTCCGGTCCCGAAAAGAATTCCCGGAACCGAAGGTAAATATATCCCGGGAAGGAGATATATGGCGTCAAATGAACTGCGGGATCTGTTTTCCATGATCCGTGCCAGAGATGAAATCAGAAGTACAGCTACGCGTTTCCTGGACAGAGGGCTGCCTGTTATTCCGCAGATATGCTTCTGCGGCAGTATAAGAAGAAACGGGATGAGGCTGCGGAGGCGAAGAGGCGCATGAATTACCGTGAGATCAGACCGGTATATACCATTGTTCTGTACGAGAACAGTTCCGCTATTTTTCATCAGTTCAGGGATACATATATCCACCATTTCAGACAGACTTCCGATACAGGACTGGAGATGGAACTGCTGGAGTACTATACGTTCATTTTAAAATTTTTACGATGCGATAGTGCTGCCAAACTATGATGTGCGCAGTATAGCAGAAAAACTGGTATAACTGCACTACGCTATCTTGTGCAGCGCTTACTGTAGCACTTACCGTATATACGATGAATTCCCAGACAATTGCCATAATTTAATGGTATGGCTTTTGAATAATATTTGTTTCAATATAAGTGCGGGTTTCAGTATTCTACTGAAACCTGATTATTTTATGAAACCACTTGGATTGAAAGACTCGTCAGGGAGTATCCGGAATTCAGAGCCATATACAGCGAGGTATATGAGATGTTCCGGAATTTGAGAGAGGGTGTGGCGGTTGGCCATATCCTCTTTCGTGCGTCAGAAACAGTTGCTTTTTGAATTGTGTGGTTTCCAGAGGAAAGAGAATCGCCGGACAGTGCTTCTTTGCCGGAGCGGCTGATGAGTCGTTTCTCCATTGACGATAATTCTGCGGGAGGATATAATAAAAAAAGTAAATGCAGGTGATATATACAAACACTGCAGATAAAAGAAAAGCAGAATATGAGGAAAAGCAGAGCATAAAGAAGAGGCAGAACATAAAGAAAAGCAGAACGTAAAGGAAGTGGATCTCTATGGCGTGGAAGAAGGATTATTCTCTTCTCCTTCTTGCGGGAGGCAGAAGCAGAAGAATGGGACAGGATAAAGGACAGCTTCTTTTTCAGGGGAAGACCTTTGTGGAAGGACTTTTGGAGAAGGGAAGACAGCTGGGAATCGGTCCGGCTTATTTGTCCGGCGGCGGAAGGAAAGAAGCGAATGTGCAGACAGTGCCGGATATTTATCCGGACAGAGGGCCGCTGGGCGGCCTTCATGCCTGTATGAAGGCGATGGCTGCGCCTTATTGCCTGGTACTTCCGGTGGATGTGCCCCAGATCCCGCTGGAGATTCTGGAGGAATTGCTGAACGCTCATCATGAGCAGGAGGATGCGGAGATCAGGAATCGGCCCTTTATTTTGCGCCATGGGGGCAGAAAAGAGCCGCTGATCGGGATTTATCCCACCGCACTGGCGGATCTGGCGGGGGAAATTATCCGGGAGCAGGGAGCGAAGGTGTTCGCGCTTCTGGAGAAAAGCGGATATACCTGCTATGATGTGGAGGTTCCGGAATGGATGGTAGATAATATCAATACGCCGGAGGCTTATGAAGCGTTGCTTGAGATGGAGAAACATCCGCCGGCTTCTCACAAATTTGATGGCTCGTAAGTGTGAGATGGTGTTTTTTACGAATCATGCGGAACGTAAGAGAATTTTTCCGCATATCCGCCGGGCCGCAGGAAACTGCTTCTGGTGGGCCGCAGGTCGGACGGAGTTGTTTTTCAGCAGGAAGGAGTGAAAAGGTTGCTTGAATACATTACTTTGGAACAGGCGGTGCAACTGGTCAGAGAGAACTGTTCCCGTCTGAAGGAAACGGAAAGGATCCCTGTCAGAGAGGCAGGGGGCTACATTCTGGCGGAAGATATTTATTCGGAGCTGGATAATCCTCCGTTTCCCCGTTCTCCTGTGGACGGATATGCGGTCCGCGCGGAGGACCTGGAAGGAGCGTCACGGGAATGTCCGGTGCATCTGAAGGTGTGCGGCTGTGTGTATGCGGGAGACGACGGACAGGCCAAACGGGTGGAAAAAGGGGAGGCCATGCGCATTATGACAGGGGCTCCCTTTCCGGAGGGCAGCGATACTGCCGTGAAGCAGGAGGAGACGGATTACGGGGAAGATACGGTGGCAGTCTTCCGTCAGCAGAAGGCCTACGACAATTTCTGTTTCCAGGGAGAGGATTACCGCCGGGGAGAACAGATGCTGCAGGAGGGAACCCCTCTCACCTTTGCGGAGCAGGGAATCCTTTCGGGACTTGGACATACCCATGTTTCTGTGTACAAAAAACCGGTCATTTATGTGTTTACCACCGGGGATGAGCTTTGTCCGCCGGGAACGCCGCTGCGCCCGGGGAAGATATATGATTCCAACGGAATCATGGTTTCCGCGCGTCTCAGAGAACTGGGGGTGGAGCCTCAGTTAGTGTCCCATGTAGAGGACAGTGAAAGGGCGATGGCAGAAACTCTGAGGGAGGCGTGCAGGAGCGCGGACCTGATTGTTACCACAGGAGCAGTCTCTGTGGGGAAGAAAGATATCATGCACGGCGCTCTGGAACTTCTGGGAGCGGAAAAAGTTTTCTGGCGGGTACAGCTGCAGCCGGGAACCCCCACCATTTTTTCAGTATATGACCATACTCCGATTTTATCTCTTTCGGGAAATCCCTTTGGCGCCATGGCAAATGTGGAACTGCTGCTTCGGCCCATGTTGTTCTCAATGACCGGAGACGGCAGATATATAATGGAAGCACGAAAAGGGATTTTTACAGATACATTTCCCAAGAAGAGCCGGATGCGCCGTTTTGTGCGGGCGATTTACAGAGACGGGAAAGTGTCTCTGCCCCGGGGGATTTTTTCTTCGGGAGCCGTGGGAACGCTTCGGGGCTGCAACTGTCTTCTGGATATTCCGCCGGGCAGTCAGCCTCTGCAGGCGGGAGAGCAGGTGACGGTATGGATGCTGTGAAGCAAAATAAACCGTATGTTTTTGCCGTCAGCGGAGTGAAAAATTCGGGCAAGACCACCTTTCTGGAAAAACTGATTCCCTGCCTCTGCGGCAGAGGTTTTCGTGTAGCGCTGATTAAGCATGACGGTCACGAATTTCAGGGGGATATTCCGGGGACGGATACCTGGCGCTTAAAGCAGGCAGGGGCCTGCGGCACCGCCATATTTTCCGGGACTCAGTGGATGGCGGTGAAGCAGCAGGCCGATATTTCGCCGGAAGAGCTTTTCCCGCTGTTTCCCGAGGCGGATATCATCCTTCTGGAAGGGATGAAGAATTCCGGCTATCCTAAATTTGAGATCGTGAGGAAGGATGTATCGGATTGTCCGGTATGTGATCCGCGGACAGTGCTGGCTCTGGTTACGGATCTGCCGGAGGAAAATCTGCGGCGGTATACAGAACGGTACCCGGAAATGCCGATATGTCTTCCGGATGAAATTGAAAGATGTGCGGATATTCTGGAGGGACACATGAGAGAGCAAATACGAAGACATATGAGAGAATAAGTGCAAAGATAAATGCGGAGAAAAATGCCAAGATAAATACCAAGATAAATACCAAGATAAATGCAAAGATAAATTTAGAAAAGAATGTAAAGATAAATGTAAAGATAAAGATAAAGATAAAGGCGAAATTAAATACGCGTTTAAATGTATGGAAGTCGCTTTTCACGGATGAAAAGAACTCCGGATATAGCTTCCAGTGCAGGCAAACAAACCAGACGAGAACAATAAAAATTGACATTGCGGAACTGCGTTGATAGAATAAATGAAGAAGTTTAACAGAATAAACGAAGAAGTTCGACAGAATAAACGAAGAAGTTTGACAGAATAAACGAAGAAGTTTGATAGGGTAAATGAAGAAGTTCTAAATGGAAAAGGGGTGAAAAAATGAACGGAGAAGTCAGGCTGACATCCATGACCAGGACAGCGGGGTGAGCTGCGAAATTAGGTCCTGAGACCCTTGCCCAGGTTCTGGGCAAGCTGCCGCATTTTTATGATGATAATCTGCTGGTGGGGATAGAGACTTCCGATGACGCCGCCATCTATAAGGTGTCGGAGGAGCTTGCCCTGATCCAGACTGTTGATTTTTTCACCCCTGTTGTGGATGATCCCTATATTTTCGGGCAGATCGCCGCTGCCAACGCCCTGAGCGACGTTTACGCCATGGGCGGGGAGCCGAAGCTGGCTCTGAACATCGTGGGATTCCCCAACTGCCTGGAGCCTTCCGTTCTGGAAGCGATCCTGGCGGGAGGAGCGGATAAGGTGAAGGAGGCGGGAGCCATCCTTGCCGGAGGGCATTCCATACAGGACGACGAACCCAAATATGGCCTGAGCGTCACAGGGTTTGTCCATCCGGACAGAATTCTGAAAAATTACGGCTGCCGGCCGGGAGACGTGCTGATCCTCACCAAGCAGGTGGGAAGCGGCATCATCAATACCGCGGTGAAGGCGGGGATGGCCTCGGACGCAGCGGTGCGGGAGGTATGCGCCGTTATGACCTCTCTGAACAAAAAGGCGAAGGAGGCCGCGGAGAATTATCCGGTACATGCCTGTACGGACGTCACCGGATTCGGCGTTCTGGGCCACTGCGCGGAGATGGCACAGGCCAGCCGGGTTACCTTTGACCTGAAGGTAAGGGACATTCCTTATCTGGAAGAGGCGGCCGCCTACGCGAAAATGGGACTGGTGCCTGCGGGCGCATACCGGAACAGAGAGTACTGTGAGAATAAAGTGGATGCGGGAAATACGGAGGAGCATTATCTGGACCTTCTCTATGATCCCCAAACCTCCGGAGGACTTCTGTTTTCTGTGGAGCCGCAGTATGCTGAAAAAATCATGGATGAGCTGGAAAAAAAGCAGACGGGGACGAGAGCCTCGGTCATCGGTACTGTTACAGAAAGGAGAAACAAACTGATCCGCCTGCGTTGAAAGGCAGGCGGATGTGTGTAAAAACGGCATATCTATGAATTTGAAGCAATTAGAGGCATTTGTGAAGGTTGCGGAGGAAAGGAGCTTTTCCAGGGCGGCGCAGATGCTGTTTCTGGCTCAGCCTACAGTGAGCGCCCATATATCCGAGTTGGAGAAGGAACTGGGCGTGCGGCTGTTTGTGCGGAATACCAGGGAGGTCCGGCTTTCCGGGGATGGAGAGCGCCTGTATCGGTATGCCCATCAGATCGTTGTGCTGGAGGAGACCATCCGAAATGAATTTTCCCAAAAAGAGAAGGATGGAGTAAAGTGCATTTCCATCGCCGCTTCATCCATTCCGGGACATTATCTCCTTCCGGATATTCTGGCCTGGTACAGCAGGAAAAACCCGGAGATGCAGTTCCGTATTACGGAAACGGACAGCGCCGGCGTTGTGCAGCAGGTGGCTGATCACAGTGTGGATATCGGCTTTAACGGTACCGTGCTGGAAAAAAGAAACTGCTGTTATGTTCCCTTTTATACGGATGAGCTGGTAGTTCTGATGCCCAATACGGAAAAATATAAAAAGATTCGAAACTCGGAAACGACTCTCGCCTGGATCGCAGGCGAGCCGCTGATCCTTCGGGAGATCGGATCCGGAACCAGAAAAGAGGCGGAACGGATTCTGAAAAAGGCGGGAATTGCGCAGGAACAGCTGAATATCGTTGCCAGCATTGAAAATACGGAGGCGATCCAGAAATCGGTGAGGAGCGGACTGGGGATTACGATTCTCTCCAGACTGGCGGCCCGGGAATATATTGAATCCGGTCAGGTGCTGGATTTTTCTCTGGGGGCCCAGGGAAAGCGAAAACTGAATCTGGTTTATAATAAGAACCGTCAGCTTTCGGCCGCTGTGCTCCGGTTTATCAGAGCGGTGCAGGAACTGTATAAATGACAGATTTGCTGCTTAAAAGGCTGCTGTTTGAAAAAAATGACCGGAAAATAACTCGTTTTCCAGCGATCGGTGCAGACGGCGCTGACAATGGAAAGTATCTTATGTAAGCATTTTCTGACATGAATCGGAGAGATGCAGAAAGGCAGGAAGCTGCAGTATGGTAACTATTAAAGAAATCGCCAGGGAATGCGGCGTTTCCGTCACGACGGTATCCAATGTTCTGAATGGAAAAGCGAAGGTGGGAGAGGAAAAGAGGCGGAAAATCCTTGAGGTGATTCAGGCGAGGGAGTATAGTCCCAATTCCATTGCCCAGGGGCTGCGTATGCAGAAGACCAGGATGATCGGTATTATTGCGGAGGATATCTCGCAGTTTTCCACGCCGGAAATCGTGGAGGGCGTCATGAGCTGCTGCGAGGAGAAGGGGTATCGTCTCATTGTGAAGAACCTGCGTCTGTATGCCAGGTGGAGGGACTCCTGGTTTGACAATGCGGACGCCTATCATTCGATTCTGGATCCTGTCCTGGCGGAAATGAATTCCACTATGGTGGACGGCGTGATTTATATTGCCGGTCATGCCAGAATCATCAACTGCTTTCCCGAGAATTATCATATTCCGGCGGTAATGGCCTATGGGTACAGCCAGAACCGCCATGTGCCGTGCGTGCTGATGGATGATGAACAGGCGTCTTATCAGATCGTCAATTATATGATCGGGAAAGGGCACCGCAGAATCGGGGTGATCGCGGGGCGTATGAATAATATTCATACGCAGCGGAGACTTCTCGGTTATCAGAAGGCGCTGTACGAGGCGGGGATTCTGTATAATCCGCTGTGGGTGCGTTACGGCGACTGGGACAAGGAATCCGGCTACCAGGAGGCTGGCCCTCTTCTGGATGCCGGAGTCACGGCGGTCTTCTGTTTTTCAGACAGAATGGCCGGCGGGCTCTATCATTATATGGCGGAGCACGGTCTGTGTCCCGGGAAGGACCTGGCGGTGGCGGGCTTTGATAATCAGGATATTGTGGAATATTTTATACCGGGTCTGACTACGATGGATTTGCCCCTGATTGAGATTGGCCATACAGCCGCGCGGCTTCTTCTGCAGCGGCTGGAGGGAGAGAAGGAAGAGGAAGAGGCGGGGGAGCAGATTCTGCTGCCCTGCTCACTGATCGAGCGTGATTCGGTGCAGCCGGTGTAACGTACGGCTTTGCGCAAAATGAGAGTGCTGCTGCATGAGGATATGCAGCAGCACTTTTTCTGCGTCCTGATTTTTCAGACGCGGCATTGTCGCCTTTACAAACAGTTTTGCAATATTGTTATTACTAAGCTTCCGTATTGCCGTATTATCCCTTTACAGCGCCGACAGCAATACCTTTCACAAAGTATTTCTGCATGAACGGGTAGATCACCATAATCGGCAGCACGCCCATGACGGTCAGAGCCATACGGACAGAGGTGGAAGGCAGATCGGCAGTATTGACGCTACCGCCGGCCTGCGCCTGCTGCCGCAGGGAATCCAGATCTCGCTGGATATTCATCAGCAGCACCTGAATACTGAACATTCTGTCATCGTTCAGATAGTACAGACCGTTCATCCAGTCATTCCAGTAGGCCAGGCCCACCAGAAGGCCGATGGTGGCGATGATGGGAAGAGCCATGGGCAGCACAACGCCGAAGAGAATCCGGAATTCGCTGGCGCCGTCCACGCGGGCGGCTTCCACCACGGCGTCGGGAATGTTGGCGGTGAAATACGTACGCATCATGATAACGTTAAAAGCGTTCATCAGCAGTCCCGGAACCAGCAGGGCAAAATAGGTATTGCGGATATGGAATGTCTGCGTCCACATCAGATAGGAGGGAACCAGACCGCCGGAAAACAGCATGGTAAAGAACAGATAGAACGCGAAGATATTCCGGCCGGGAAGCTCTTTTCTGGAGAGCGGGTAGGCGTACAGGATGGTGAGAAGCAGGTTGCATACGGTACCTACGATGGTTACCATCAGGGAAATTCCGTATCCGCGCACCACGGCGCTTGACTTTGTGAGCAGATACTGATAGGCGTAGGTGCTGAATTTGGACGGGAAGAAGCTGTAGCCGTCTGTGATCAGTGCCTGCTCGTCCGTGAAGGAGGACATCACCAGAAGCACAAAGGGCGCCACTGCGCAAACCGCAAGAAAGATCATCAGGATATTTGCAAAAATCTGGAATCCTTTTTTATTTTCAACCATAATCTGCTTCCTCCTTCCTAGAACAGGGAACTGTCGCTGTCCACTTTGCGGACAATCAGGTTAGCGGTTACCACCAGAACAAATCCTACGATGGACTGATACACGCCTGCAGCGGAGGACATTCCGATATTGTTTGTCTGCATCAGGCCGCGGTACACATAGGTATCGATGGTCTGGGTCACGCCGATCAGCGGGCCGGAGTTCTGGGGAACCTGATAGAACAGACCGAAGTCAGACCGGAAGATTCCGCCCAATGCCATCAGGGTCAGAATGATGATGGTGGATTTCAGACCGGGCAGAGTAACGTTCCTGATCTGCTGCCAGCGGTTGGCGCCGTCCACCACAGCCGCCTCGTACAGCGTGTGGTCGATGCCGCAGATGGTGGCATAGTACAGGATCATGTTGTAGCCCAGGCCCTTCCAGATATTGATGATAACAAGAATGAACGGCCAGTATTTGGGCGTGTTGTACCAGTCGATGGGATTCGCGCCCAGGGCGGCGAGAAGAGAATTGTTGATATAACCGTTGCTGCTGCTCAAAAAGGCAAATGCCAGATAGCTGACAATTACCATGGAAATCAGATAGGGGATCAGAATGACCGTCTGATACAGCTGCTTGGCCAGATGGTTGCGGATTTCATTGAGGATGATGGCAACGGCCACGGCCAGCACGGTGCCCAGAGTGATGAACACCAGATTGTACAGCAGAGTGTTGCGGATCATGATGAAAGCGTCCTTGGTTTTGAACAGGAACTCAAAGTTCTGGAATCCGCACCAGGGGCTTCCGTAGATGCCTTCCCTGGCGTTGTACTGCCGGAAAGCGATCTGGATGCCCGCCATGGGAATATAGCAGTTGATAAACAGATAAACGACACCCGGCACAAACATCAGATAGAGGGGCCAGAAGCGTTTCAGCCTTTTTCCAAAAGTTTTCATATTTATTCCTCCTACAGGGCAGGGAAGAGGGGAAATACGCCGCGCATATTTTCCTTCTTATGGATTGTGAAAAGAAGGGCGGGCGGGGGATGAACCCCCATACCCGCCCTTTCCCTTACTGCCTGGTTCTGTGATAATTACCGTGCCTGATAATTATTCTTTGCTTGCCAGGAACTCATCAAGCTGTTTCTGCTTTTCCGCGATGATATCATTGATACCGGCGGCTTCCAGTTCCTCCAGGAACTTGGGAAGATTTTCCGCGGGGTCGATGGCGCCCCAGTGGAGAGCAGTGTGGTAGGAGGAAACAACGTTGTTGCAGTTGGTCACCTGATTCAGAACAGGATTGCTGTCCCAGGAGAAACCATGAGCGGGGCTGGGCTTGCCGGAATCGTTAAACTCTTTCAGCTTTGTCCACAGATCCGCGTCCGCGCCTTCCCAGATCGGGGTGATCTGTTGATTCGGCCAGCTCCAGTCAACGGAAGAATATCCGCTGGCGTTGGGCTCCACGCCTTCAGGAGTCGTGATGAAGGTCTTGGTGTCGTCGGTGTATACCCAGTGTTTGCCTTCGATACCGTTCACGAACAGGTTGGAAATTTCAGGATCGGTGTACATCAGGTTCCACAGCTCCATTGCCTTTTCCGGATTTGCGGAGCAGTACGGAATGATGAAGGAGTTGCCGTTGGAGATATCGGTGTATTTGTAGGGCTCAATGACCTTCATGAATACGGCCTCTTTGCCGTTGGATTTGTAGGTCTCCAGCTCTTTGCCGGGCTTCCAGTTTTCGAACATGGCAAAACCGTTTCCGGACAGCAGGTTGTTTTCAGTGGTAGTGGTGGCGTCAGGCATAACCAGGCCTTCCTGATTCCACTGGTACATCATTTCGCAGAACTCGCGGTAGCTGTCGGTAGCGTAGAAGTTTACCACCTCTGTGCTGTCGGACAGCGCATTTTCCAGAACGCCCAGGCTGTCTCCCAGAGGATCGATGGGCAGACTTTCCTGCATTCCTCCGCCGGCCCATGTGGGAACTAACGGATACATATCGGGATAAGCTTCATGAACCTTGACAAGGATCTCATGCATATCGTCGTAGGTGCCGTACTCGGGAACCTCGATGCCGAGCTCGTCAACGATATCCTTGCGCATGCAGAATCCGGCGGAACGGGAGGTATCGTGCATGTTCGGAAGGGCGTAGAGCACGCCGCCGAAACGGCAGGCGTCCAGGTCTACCGGATTGATAACCTCCAGAGCGCCCTGGCCGTACTCCGCTACCAGATCATCCAGCGGCTCCGCGTAATTGTTGCGGACGATGGAAGCCAGCTGTCCGTTTACATTATTATAGTTCAAAAGGTCGATCTCTTCGCCGGAGGTGAGAGCCAGGTTGATCTGCTCTGCGTCCTGGCCGCGCACCAGCTCGATTTCTACGCCGATCTTTTCCCGGGTGATCTCGCTGATCGCAGCGGCGACTTCCTCGCAGTCCTCTGTGTCGGCGGTTCCTACGCCCCACACAACCAGTTTGGTGATGTCGCCGTCGGCGTACACCGCTGTTCCTGTCGCCATCAGGCCGGCTGTTAAAAGAATCGCGCCCTGTTTCCAATGTTTCATCATGATACTTCACTCCTTATAAAATATAGTAGTAGTTATTTGAGCCCCTCTCCAAGGGCTGTTGGTTCGCTGCCGTTTCTTCGGGGACAGCTTCAGGTGCTTATGCGGCTGCCGCGGGAAATGCGGCGCTGTCAGATTTCCCGGGCGGCCCGCAGCCTGTCTGATACTGTTTCGTCATATCTTTTCCTCCTTCCCCTTTCACAGGTTTTTACGGGAACCTGTGCAGATATATACCTTTTCTTTCATTCGCTTTGCCCGCTTCTTTCATTCTGAACTCTGCATGGTATCATTCGCGTCATGAATTTTCCTGATATAATAAAACGTTTTATAATAGTTATAATGAGTATTTATGCCTACAAAATCCGATATTATTGGAAAAATATTTCAATATATTGTGAAATTTTAAATTTATAGATTTAACGTTAAACTTACAATTGATATAATGACACCTATTCGGCCGTTTTGTCAACCTGAATTGTATATAAATATATAAATTTGGAGAATATGCACAAATTATGCAGTAATTTTTTGTTATATATTATTTTTGAATCGTTTAACCATGAAACTGGATTTAAGGACTCCGGGTTCTTCGGCTCCGGTGTCTCCTTCCGGCCGATTTATTATATTTTTCGATAGATCCGGCTTCTTATTATATTTTTTTGTTAGACAGAATTTTTGGAAAAGGATATACTGAACATACAAATTGTGCCGAATGCGCACAAGAAGGAGGAAAAAAGGAAATATGAATTTATCGGATTCAAAAGCGAAACTGACGTTTGCCGGTATTGTGTGCGGTCTGGTGGCGGCCTGCCTGGCATATTTCGGCAATCCGGCCAACATGGCGTTCTGTATTGCATGCTTTGTGAGAGACACGGCGGGAGCGCTGGGCATGCATTCCGCGGCTGCCGTGCAGTATGCAAGACCGGAAATCATCGGGCTGATCTGCGGCTCCTTTCTGATCGCCGTTGTGACGAAGGAGTATCGCTCTACGGCCGGGTCTTCTCCCATGATCCGCTTCATTTTGGGAATCGTGATCATGGTGGGGAGTCTGGTATTTCTGGGTTGTCCTCTCCGGATGGTTATCCGTATGTCTGCGGGAGATTTGAATGCCTGGGTAGCCCTTGTAGGCTTTATTCTGGGAGTATGCACGGGAGTTCTGGCGCTGAAGAACGGCTTCAGTCTGGGGCGTTCTCATGAGGCCAACGCCGGCAGCGGCGCGGTTCTGCCGGCGCTGATGGCGGGAATCCTGATTCTGGCCGTGGCTACTCCGCTGCTGAAATTCAGCGAGTCGGGCCCCGGAAGCATGCATGCGCCGCTGATGATTTCTCTTATCGGCGGACTGATTTTCGGCGCCTTTGCCCAGAAATCCCGCATGTGCTTTGCCGGAAGTATCCGGGATATCGTGCTGATGAAGAACTTTGACCTGATCTGCGTGATCGGCGGAGTGTTTGTTGTAATGCTGGTCTACAATGTGGCTATGGGAAAATTTGTACTCGGCTTCAATACGCCGGGCGTGATCGCTCATTCGGAATTTCTGTGGAACATTCTGGGAATGTACGCGGTAGGCTTTGCGGCGGTGCTTGCAGGCGGATGCCCGCTGCGTCAGCTGATCCTTGCGGGACAGGGTTCCTCGGACGCCGCGGTGACGGTGCTGGGCCTGTTTGTGGGCGCGGCGCTTTGCCATAATTTCGGACTGGCGGCCAGCGGAACCGCTCTGAATGCGGAGACTCAGGAGATCGTGGCAGGGGCTGTGCCCGCTGCCGGAAAGATTGCCTGTGTGATCTGTATTCTGGTCTGCTTCGTCATCGGCTTTACGAATAAGAGAAAACAGTAAAAACCTGTATGCGCAGGAAGCGTGCGCGGGAAAAAAGAAATCCCTGAAGAAATACCATCATGCGCAGAAGCAATGCGCGGGAAAGGAGTAAATATGAAAATCGTGGATGCCAGAGGGTTATCCTGTCCGGAGCCTCTTATGCTGACTGCGGAGGCCCTGAAAAGCGGCGAAGGTCCCGTGAAGGTGCTGGTGAGCGAGCCGCATCAGAGGACCAATGTGGAAAAATACGCCAAAGATCACGGAAAAAAGGCGGTTACCAGGGAAACAGGCTCGGAGTTCGAGATTGTGATTCAGTGACCGTGTGATGAGATGATGAGGAAAAAAGAATTAAAACTGGTGATTACCTTTCACACCACAGCCGACGCCATGGCTATGGAAAAAGTCTGTAAGCTGCATGACGCTCCCGGGAGGCTGATCCCCGTACCAAGGTCCATTTCC
Organism: uncultured Lachnospiraceae bacterium; assembly: GCA_947626985.1. Classification (GTDB taxonomy): domain Bacteria; phylum Bacillota; class Clostridia; order Lachnospirales; family Lachnospiraceae; genus Blautia_A. Next base: position 29,077 of record CANQUG010000019.1, read on the forward strand.
GCCGGATGCGGTCTGGCCTGGTGCGCGGATCCGGACTGCCGGGAAAGCCTGAAAGCGCTGATGGCTCAGGCGGGTGTAAAAGAAGAAGAACTGCATGAATGCATGGTATGATACGGAGGGGCTGCGCGCTGGAAGCATGGATCGTGCAAAGCGGAGCTTCGAGGACAGACAGGCTTTTCTGAAAAAAGACGCACGATGCTTCCTGATTTGTAAAATATACGAAATTAATCCGAATTTATTGACATGGAGGAGAACAAATCGTATACTGCAGAAAGAAATTGAAAAATATACCGGGAGGTGCGTACATGTTCAGAGAGGAATATCAGGCAGTGTCGGAGCTTGCGCTTGCGAAATACAGATTTCTGAAAAAGAATCCGGCCGGCTATTTTGTGGCGTCCATGATGGCCGGCCTGTTTATTGCCATAGGGAGCATCATAATGGGAATCGTGGGAAGCGCAGGGCTGCCGGCACAGAAGCTGCTCAACGGTCTGGTGTTTTCCGTGGGGCTGTGTCTGGTAACCATAGCGGGGGCGGAGCTGTTCACGGGAAATAATTTTGTAATGGCCTCAGGCGTTCTGAAAAGAACGGTGACCCCGGGACAGGCGGTGAAGCTGTGGATCGTCTGCTATATCGGAAATTTTGCCGGCTCTGTCATTTCAGCGGTCCTGTTTGTGATGACAGGGCTTTCCAGCGGTGATACGGGAGCGTATTTTGCGGGTATTGCCGCGGCGAAGATGGCCGGAACGCCCGTGAATCTTTTTGCGAAAGCGATCCTGTGCAATATTCTGGTCTGCCTGGCCATCTGGTGCGGTACAAAGCTGAAGTCCGAGGGCGCGCGTATCGCCATGAATTACGCCTGTGTGACTACCTTTGTGGCATGCGGATTTGAGCACAGCGTCGCCAATATGACATTTCTCGCCATTGGCCTGCTGAATCCCATGGGCGCCGCGGTGAGTCTGAACGGGGCGGTTTATAATCTCCTGATGGTTACTCTGGGAAATATGGCGGGGGGAATCGTTTTTGTAGCGCTTCCGTACTGTCTGATATCCAGTACGGCGCAGCATTAATTATCGAGTAATCAGCATCCGCTGTCCGCGCCGTTACTGCGTTGTCATCAGTCAGTGACGGAACCCCATCGCTTCCTTCTTCCCGCCTTGTGTTGAGACGGATATCAGGCACTGATTACTTCGATATTAATGCAGCGCTGTACTGGTGAAAACAAAAGGGGGATTTCTGCGGGAGCGAGGACGGATGAGGGGAACCGTCCGGCGGAGGCAGGAAGATTTCCGAATGAGAATACGAAAAAGCGCTAAAGAGGAATCCCGATCTGAAAAAAGGTCGGGATTGTTTTATGCAGAAAAAACTTTTCCGTGATATTTCGGGATAACTGCCGGAGGAAGAGATCTGTTTTATTCCGCCGTGCAATGGATAAAATTTGTCAGTTTTTGTGGGGAAAAAACTGCGGAAATCTGTGGATTACAGATAAAATCCACAAAAATTCGTTGCCTGTGTGGTAAACAAGTGATAAAATAAAAGAAGCAGTATGTAAATGCAAAATGAACAAGGAGGTCAAGGCATGGCTTTGAAACAAGTACAGACAACCTGCCCTTACTGCGGCGCAGGCTGTCAGATCATGTTCACAGTGGACGCCGACGCAAATAAAATTGTGGAAGCTGTTCCCGCCGACGGCAGGACCAACGCGGGAACCCTGTGTCTGAAGGGCCATTACGGATGGGATTATCTGAACGATCCCCAGATACTCACCAAGCGTCTCCGTAAACCCATGATCCGCAAAGGCGGCAAGAAATCTCCTCTGGAGGAAGTTTCCTGGGAGGAAGCCATCTCGTATGTGGCTGCGAAACTCACTGAGATCAAAGAGAAATTTGGTCCGGATTCCATCATGGGCACGGGATCTGCCCGTGGCGCGGGAAATGAGGCCAACTATCTCATGCAGAAATTCATGCGCGCGTGCATCGGCACCAATAACGTCGATCACTGCGCGCGAATATGACATGCGCCTTCGGTAGCGGGTCTACTGTATTCTTTAGGTTCAGGCGCTATGTCCATGGGCATCCCGGAGATCGAGGATGCAGGCTGCTTACTGTGCTTCGGTTATAACGGAGCGGATTCCCATCCCATCGTCGCCAGACGGATCGTCCGGGGCAGACAGAAGGGGATGAAGATCATCTGTGCAGATCCCCGTGTGACGGAGACTGCGAGAATCTCTGATATTCACCTGCAGTTAAAGGGCGGTTCCAACCTGGCTCTGGTCAACGCCATGGCCAACGTCATCTGGACGGAGGGACTTGCCGATACGCAGTTTATTGAAGAGCATACCAAAGGCTACGACGAATTCCTGAAAGTGATCGAAAAATATACTCCCGAATACGCGGAGCCCATCACTCACATTCCGGCGGAGGAGATCCGTAAGGCCGCCCGCATGTACGCCACCACCAAGCCCGCCATGATTCTTTACGGCATGGGCGTGTGCCAGTTTACCCAGGCAGTGGACGTGGTGAAGGGTCTGGCGAACCTGGCCCTTATGACCGGAAACTTCGGAGGCCCGTCCATGGGTATCGGTCCTGTCCGCGGACAGAACAACGTACAGGGCGCCTGCGATATGGGAGCTCTTCCCAACTCCTATCCGGGCTATCAGAATGTGACGGATCCGGCAGTGAGAGAGAAGTTTGAAAAAGCCTGGGGCGTTCCCCTTTCTGACAAGGTGGGCTGTCCCATCACCCATGTTCCTCACCGCGTTCTTCACGAGGAGGACGAATCGAAGAGGATTCATGCGTATTACATTTTCGGAGAGGATCCTGCTCAGTCGGATCCCGATCTTGCGGAAGTGCGGGAGGCGCTGGACAAGTGTGATTTCGTGGTGATGCAGGATATCTATATGAATAAGACCGGTCTTTACGCGGACGTGATCCTTCCCGCCACCGCATGGGGCGAGAACGAGGGCGTGTACACCTGCGCGGACAGAGGTTTCCAGAGATTCCGGAAGCTGATCGAGCCGGAAGGCGACCTAAAGCCCGACTGGCAGATCATTGCCGAGATTTCCACCGCCATGGGATATCCCATGAATTATAAGAACACGGAGGAGATCTGGGACGAGCTCATCGACCTTTGCCCAAGCTTTAAGGGAGCCACCTACGAGAAGATCGAGAAATACGGCTGCGTGCAGTGGCCCTGCCGGGATAAATCCCTGGAGGATAAGGGAACTCCTTATCTTCATAAGAACGGCGTGTTTGCCACGGCGGACCATAAGGCGTTGTTCTACGGCACAGACTGGCATCCGCCTCTGGAGCTGGAGAATGACCAGTATCCCATGACTCTTTCCACTGTCCGTGAAGTGGGACATTATTCCGTGCGTACCATGACCGGTAACTGCCGTACCCTCCGGAATCTGGAGGACGAGCCCGGCTGGGTGCAGATGAACACGGAAGACTGCAGGAGAATGGGATTTGTAAAAGGCGAGCTGGTGAAGATCCTGTCCAAGAGAGGATACTGCATCACCCGCTGCCTGCCCACAGACAGAGTAAAACCCGGCGCCACCTACATGACCTATCAGTGGTGGATCGGCGCCTGCAACGAACTGACCACCGCCAAGCTGGATCCCATCAGCAACACGCCGGAGTACAAGTATTGTGCCTGCCGTGTGGAAAAGATTGAGGATCAGGAGTGGGCGGAGCGCCATGTGATGGAGCTTTATGACGATATTCGCGCCCAGATGGGTATCGATACCGGAAAGGGGGCGAAGGCATGAATTACTTTGTAAAAGGAAACCCGGATCTGTGCATCGGCTGCCGTACCTGCATGATCGGCTGCGTGGTGGCTCACGAGGGCAAGCATATTTTCGAGATCGACCCGGATTCCTATACCTTTAATCCCAAGCTTCATATGGTAAAGACGGCGAAGCTGTCTGTTCCGGTACAGTGCAAGCACTGTGAGAATCCCGCCTGTATGGCAGTCTGCCCGGTGGGAGCCATCTCCCGCAAGGGAAATGCCGTGGTGATCGATACGGACAAATGTATGGGCTGCAAGTCCTGTATGGACGCCTGTCCCTTCGGCGCCATTAATATGGTTCCGGTGGCGGGAAGCTCCCAGGCGGACGGGTCAGAGAAGGTAGTGGCCAATAAATGTGACCTGTGCAGCGGAATTCCTTCCGGTCCTGCCTGTGTCCGGGTCTGCCCCACGGCGGCTCTGACGCTGGTGACGGAGGAGGAGCTGGACAGCGCCATGGAAAAGAAACGTCAGGAAGCTGCAAGGACTGCTTACCGGGAAATGTATCCGCAAAAATAGGAGGCCCGACAGATGAAAAAAGAAATTGGATCCTTTGTTGTAGGGGACAGCACAAAATGCACAGGCTGCAAAGCCTGTGAGCTGGCCTGCTTTACCGTACACAGCCGTAAGGAGAATCCCGTCGGAAAAACGGTGGGGACTGTGACGGTTCCCGTTACTCCAAGGCTGTACCTCACGAAATTCGAGGGAGGCTGCATGCCCATCCAGTGCAAGCACTGCGAGGATGCGCCCTGCCTGAACGCCTGCACCAAGAAGGCCATCACCAGGATCGATCATCAGGTGATCGTGGATCAGGAGAAGTGCATCGGCTGTAAAGACTGTATGCAGGCCTGCCCCTTCGGAGCGATCGCTCTCCTTCCTGTTTCAAAAGGAGGAAAGGTGGTGGCTCAGGTATCGGGAGAGACCAGAGTTTACGCTTCCAAGTGCGATCTCTGCCAGGGGATCGAGGGCGGTCCCGCCTGCGTGCGGGTTTGTCCTCATCAGGCACTTCGCCTGGTGGATCCCGAGGCGGAGCGGGAAGAAAAAAATATCAGAGCGGCGGAAGCTCTGCTTTTGACGAAAAACTGGAGATAAGGGAGGGCGAAATTCATGATAGTAGCGATTGATCAGAATCTGTGTACCGGCTGCCGTGAGTGCGCCGAGGTCTGTCCTGCCTATGCCATCGTCGGAGAGCAGGGACAGCCCCAGACCATAGACGTGAGCAAATGCGTCATGTGCGGTCAGTGTGTTCAGAAGTGCAAATCCTATGTTTCCATTCTGACTCATGGCAAGGATGCTTACGAAAAAGTGAAAAAAGAACGGAAGATTCCGGACTGCGTGCAGGAGCCTCTGTTTGCGGCTCATGCGGTCTGCAATATAGACAAGGTGAAAGCCGCCATCGCGGATCCGGAGAAATTTACCATTGTGCAGTGCGCGCCCGCAGTGCGTGTGGCTGTGGCTGAGGAGTTCGGCGCGGACCTGGGTTCCCTGACTCCCGGAAAGCTTGCGGCGGCGCTTCGGGCCGTGGGCTTTGACCGCATCTATGATACCAACTTCCCTGCGGACGTGACCATCATGGAGGAAGGCACGGAGCTGGTGAAGCGCGTCACCGAGGGCGGCAAGCTGCCCATGTTCACGTCCTGCTGTCCCGCCTGGGTAAAATTTATGGAGAACAATTATCCGGAGTTCAAGGATAATCTTTCCTCCGCCAAGAGTCCCCAGCAGATCGGCGGCGCTATCTTCAAGACCTACGGCGCTCAGCTGGAAAATCTGGACGGGTCCAGGATCTACAGTGTTTCCGTAATGCCCTGCACCTGCAAGGAATTTGAGTGCGAGCGTCCCGAGATGAAGGACAGCGGCTACCGGGATGTGGATGTGGCGATCACCACCAGAGACCTGGCATGGCTTATTAAGGACAAACAGGTGGACTGGGATGCCCTGGAGGAGACTGAGTTTGACCAGCCTCTGGGTGTTTATACGGGCGCAGGCACGATTTTTGGCGTGACAGGCGGCGTTATGGAAGCGGCCATCCGTACCGGCTACGAGCTGATCACCGGTCAGCCCATTCCGGACGTGGAGGTAACCGCCGTGAGAGGAACGGAGGGCTTCCGTACCTCCGTGCTGAAGGTAGGGGACCTGGATCTGAAGGTGGGTGTTGTCACCGGTCTTAAGAATGTGGTTCCGGTTCTGGAAGCGGTCAAGAACGGCACTCTGGATCTTCACTTTATCGAAGTGATGACCTGCCCCGAGGGCTGCGTCAGCGGAGGCGGACAGCCGAAGCTTCTCATGGACCTTGACCGGGAGGAAGCATTCGCGGCCAGAAGAGAGGCAACCTTCGTTCACGACAGGGAGCTTCCGGTGCGGAAGTCTCACGAGAGCCCGGCGATCAAGAAGGTGTATGAGGAGTTCCTGGAGGAGCCGGGAAGCCATATCGCGCATCATCTGCTGCATACGGAGTACTGTATCGGATAAAGAAGGTTTAACGGGAGGGTCAGAGTATCGTCCTGGGAAGAAAAATCCGGAAAGAATAGAAAAAGAACCCGCGAAATTTCAGCTTATTCAAAGTCTGGAATTTACACGGGTTCTTTTTATTTTTAGAAGAGTCTTTTTTTGTATATTTTTCAGTATGGGCAAAAGAAAGTGCAATGTAGAATTCCTCTGCAAAAAACAGATGGGTGATGTGCCGGAACAGGCAAAAACGATTTACAGACGGATGCCTTTGGATTTATGGCATCCTGCAGAACCTGGGAGGCCGGATTCCCGGCCTCCGGTTAGGGAAATCAGATTTTTTATCGTTCGTAAAAACTCAAAGTCTCTTATGACAGAAACAGTCTCTTATGACAGAAACCGCTCAAACTCTTCTACAGAGTTCGCTGAATAAGCGGCTCTCAGATATTGCAGAAGGATGGTTTCGTCCTTCTGGGCCAGAATACGAGTATGCAATTCTTCTGAAATGATTCCCGGCTTGAAACTGAGAAGTTCCAGTATGTCGTGAGTGCGGCCTTCTGCACGGCCTTTTTCATGACCGGCTTTCCACTCATCTTTCAGCATTTCTTCCAGCAGCATATACTGTGCCTCCATTTCCCGGCTTGCCTTAATATTCCGAACCGCATTCTGCAGCTGGCGAATATAAGGGTCGCCGTAATCTTTCTGACTTTCTGCAAGGTCTGATCCTATGTATTTCAGTAATGTTACCAGACTTTCCGGTATTTCCTCTTCGTTGGTGCCATGGGTATTCAGAAATACAGTTGTGCATCCGTCCGGAAGAGACATATCATGATCTTCCAGACAGAGGTTTCGGAATGTATAACGGTATTTTCCCATCCCGAACGGGTCAAAATCACAGATAAAAATCACAAAGGCGTCCGAAAGCTCCCCGTAATCCTTTCCGGATATCAGTAATTCCATATCGATCTGGCTGTGATAATATCTGGAACGTTTGCCCAGGGCAGGTTTTTTAACTACCTGCATTTCCACGTTATAATGAGTATGCCTTTCATCCTTCGCGACAATATCCAGACGGACGCCCTTATACTCCGGATGATAGATCATGCTTTTTTCCATGCTGACGGTGACTCTTTCAATGGAAATGCCAAGTATTCGTTCCAGAAGAGGTTTACAGTTTTCAGGATGGATCATCACTGCGCCGAACATGAAGTTATCTTTCAGTGTAAGCTTTTCCAGTAGACTCATATATTTCCTCCACAATACAGTGCCGAGGAATTCTACAGGTTTATTATAAAGCCGCGGCCGCCGGATTACAACCGGAAGATGACGGATCAGGGAAAGACAGTATATTTTTACAAAAACGGTGTTCCATGGGGCGGAAACAGAAATCAGTAATTGAGAAAGCATGAAAAAAAGTTTATAATAGAATGAAAAAGAGTAAATGAGTAAGAGTATATGAAAGAGAGCGGTACGAACAGCGGTTTGTTTCCGGCTATGCGATAAAAAAGAAGAGACTTTTAGGACATGCGGGCAACGGATATTGGAGAAGAGTTATGGATCATGTAATTATAGGGACTGCCGGTCATGTGGATCACGGCAAGACCTGTCTGATCAAAGCCCTTACGGGGATTGATACGGACCGTCTGAAGGAGGAAAAGAAGCGGGGGATCACTATTGAACTGGGATTCGCGTATCTGGATTTTCCGGACGGGCGCAGAGTGGGCATCGTGGATGTGCCGGGCCACGAGAAGTTTGTAAAAAATATGCTGGCCGGGGCAGGAGGAATGGATCTGGCCATGCTGGTGGTGGCTGCGGACGAAGGCATCATGCCCCAGACGGTGGAGCATCTGGATATTCTTTCCATTCTGGGTATCTCCAGGGGCGTGGTGGTGATTACCAAGACGGATCTGGCGGATCCGGATCTGGTGGAGCTGGTGGAGGAAGAGGTGAAGGAACTGACAGAGGGGACGTTTCTTCAGGATGCGCCCATTGTGCCGGTTTCCGTCTATGAAGGAAAGGGCCTGGAGGAACTGAAAGCAGTTCTGAAAAGTCTGTGCGACAGTCTTCCGGAGCGTTCCCTGGAGAAAAATTTCCGGCTTCCCATTGACAGGATTTTTACATTGAGAGGATTTGGCACCGTGGTGACCGGGACCCTCATGGAGGGAATCATCCGGAAAGAACAGGCCGTAGTACTTTATCCGGAACAGGCTCCGCTGAAGATCAGAAGTGTCCAGGTTCATGGACAGGGCGTGGAGGAGGCGTATGCCGGACAGAGAGTGGCGGTGAATCTTCCTGACAGAAAGAAGGACGAGATTCTGCGGGGAGACGTACTGGCTTCCCGGAACAGTCTTTTTCCTTCCAGAATGCTGGACGTCCGGCTGGAAATGCTGAAGCATGCCCAGAGGGAACTGAAGCATGGGAGCCGCGTCCATATTTATCACGGGACGAAGGAGCTTCTGGGAAAGATTGTGCTTATGGACCGGGATGTTCTGAAAGCGGGGGAAAGCTGCTATGCCCAGCTCCGTCTGGAGGAGGAGACCGTTGCGAAAAAGGGAGACCGGTTTGTGGTACGGTTCTACTCGCCTGTGGAAACTCTGGGCGGTGGAACGGTGCTGGACGCCTGTCCCCGCAAGCACCGGAAGAATGAGAAAAAAGCGCTGGAGGCTTTTGCGGTCAAAGAAAGCGGCAGCGAGGGAGAGCGCCTGGCGCTTTCCTGCCTGGAACACTGGGGGAGCTTTTTTACTCTGGAGGAGCTGGCGCTTCGGAATGATCTGAAACGTTCGGGATTAAAAAATCTTGCCCTGGCTCTGGTGAAGGAGAAGCGTCTGGTTCAGGTGCGTGAGGATATCTTTATTCATACGGAAGAGCTGAAGGAATACGAGCGGAAGGTAAGCCGGTTCCTGGATCAGTTTCATAAGGAATATCCCCTGAAGGAGGGAATGGGCATCGAGGAAACCAGAAGCCGCCTGGGGATCCGGGACAGCCGGACGGCCAATGATATTCTGGAAATTCTGAAGAACCAGAAGGTCATAAAGGAGCATCAGGGAATCGTGAGCAAATATCGTTTCCGCGTGGTGGTGAAGGAGGACGAGGACGCCATGATCCGGGAAATTCTGGCATATTATCAGGAGGCGGGTTTTGCGCCGCTCACCACGGAGCTGTATATAAAGGAGCATCGATCCCTGAAAAAATTTCAGGCGGTATTTACTTCTCTTATCAATAAAAAAAGTCTGATCCGGCTGGACGGCCAGTACTGTATCCACCGGGATTATTATGAGAGGGCGAAGCTGGCTTTCGGAGAAATGGCAAAGGAGAAGCCTGAGGTGATCCTGGGAGAATTCCGGGATTATCTGGGATGTTCCAGAAAAATTGCCGTAGCGCTTCTGGAGCATTTTGACAAAAACGGATATACCAGAAAAACGGAAAACGGACGGGTGCTTCGGGCTGCCCGGTGAAGAGAAACGGGCGGATACTTCGGTCTGACCGGTGAAAAGAAATGGATGGGTGCTTCGGGCTGTCCGGTGAAGAGAAATGGGCAGATACTTCAGCCTGTCCGGTAAAAAGAGGCAGGCGGATTTCTTCGATATTATGTGCGGGAGAAAGGGCTCCGCAGCAGGGTGTGAATGTGAAGGCTGCGGTCTTTCGGAAGGAGCGGAACAGAAGGGGCTGCGCAGGGTGTTATGATCTGTCAGGTGAGTGAAAATATGGATAGAAAAAAGTATTTCAGGGCAATTCCCAAAGTGGATGCAGTGATAAAAGAGCAGGAGACAGAGGCGCTTTGTCATTCCTTCGGGAAGGAGATCGTGCTGGATGTGATAAGACGGGAGCTGGAAGAACTGAGGGAGATTGTCCGGACCGGCACAGAGGAGGAAATTATCTGGACGCTGAACCATTTCAGGGACTGCCTTCCGGAGAGAGTCCGGGATTATGTTCGCCCTCACCTTCGGAGGGTATATAATGGGACAGGAGTGGTTCTTCATACGAATCTGGGACGGGCGCCCCTGGGAGAGATTCAGATGCAGGCGGCCTTGGAGATTATGGGCGGATATTCCAATCTGGAGTATGATCTGGAGAAAGGGAAAAGGGGGAAACGTTCTTCTCATTTTTCCGGACTGGCGGAGAAGGTGACGGGAGCGGAGGCTGCCATTGCGGTTAATAATAACGCGGCCGCCGTGCTGCTGATCCTCAGTTCTCTGGCAGCGGGAAAGGAAGTGATCGTTTCCAGGGGGGAGCTCATTGAGATCGGCGGCCATTTCCGGATTCCGGATGTGATGGAGCAGAGCGGCGCGATTCTGCGGGAGACGGGAACGACGAACCGGACCAGAATTTCAGATTATGAGAAGGCCATTTCCCCGGAAACAGGAGCGCTGCTGAAGGTTCACACCAGTAATTATAAGATCGTGGGCTTCACAGAGGAGGCGTCTGTAGAAGAGCTTGCGGAGCTGGGGAAAAAATATGAGCTTCCGGTGATCGTGGATCTGGGAAGCGGAGTTCTGGTGAACCTGGAAAAGTACGGGCTGGCTCATGAACCGACGGTGCAGGAAACCCTGGCGAAAGGGGCGGATGTGGTGTGTTTTTCCGGAGATAAGCTTCTGGGAGGAACCCAGACCGGAATCATTGCGGGGAAAAGGAAATATATTGAAAGGATGGACAGGCATCCGCTGATGAGAGCGTTCCGTCTGGATAAATGCTCTGTCGCGGTGCTGGCCGCCACCTTTACAGAGTACCTGGATCCTGAGCGGGCTCAAAGAAATATCCCGGTGCTTCGGATGCTGTCGAGACCTCTGACGGAGCTTCGGGAGCAGGCCGAGAGTATGAAGAAACGGCTGGAGGGCGGAGAACAGGGTTCGCATTCCGCAGGGGTAAAGTTTTCGGAACAGGACGGGGGAGGACTCCCGGAGTTTGCAGTGGAAGCCTGCGTTTCCCAGGTGGGAGGCGGTTCTTTGCCAGGGGAGGAGATTCCAAGCTTTGCCCTCACTATACGGCCGGGAGCAGAGTCCTGCGAGACATTGGCCGCAAGACTGAGAAATTGTCAGGTTCCTGTGATCGGTTATATGAAAAATGATCGGTTCTGGCTGGATATGCGGACGGTTCTGCCCGGGGAAGTGCAGGAACTGTGCAGAGAACTGGAAGAGATTTTGTACGGAAACTGAGATTTTCAGAAGATTTTTGCGCAAAAAAATAAGCGCGGCTGATTAACTTATCAGGGGTCAAATGGGGCATACAAGCATAATTACTACTGAGCAGTTCTATCATAAAAACAGAAGATCAAATGATGAAAAATCTCAGATATTAAGCAGTATACCACAGCTAAAAGCAAAGCGAACATATGTTCGATTGCTTCAGTGATTACTTTCTATTTCAACAAGCCCGCAAAGTGGCTTAAATACTGGCTTTCTGGCGGATGCCTGTGGGAATCGAACCCACCCAGGACGCGACTAACGCCCAACACAGGTTTTGAAGACCAGGGGGCACACCAGTTACCCTTCGACATCCGTGGTTGTTTTACGCTTGTTATTATATCAGAGGACCATTATAAATACAATAAAATTTTCTTGTTGTACGGAAATGGAAGTCTATGGTACAATAGGAACACTTGGGGGACCGAGGCAGGGTATGATTACATGCCCCGGCATTCCGAAAATGCAGGATAATGGTTAAAACACGAGTGTGCGAATACATGTCCTGGCATTTCAGAAGGCCGGGTGAAGGTAAGGCATGAATGCGTGTGAATACATGTCCCGGCATTCCGGAAATGCAGGATGATGGTTAAAGCACGAGTGCGCGAATACATGTCCTGGCATTCCGGAAAGCCGGACGAAAGTAAGGCATGAATGCGTGCGAATACATGTCCTGGCATTTCAGAAAGCCGGGCCCGGAGGCACAGCGGAAATCCGGCGTCAATAGTCCTCAAATAGAATTCAGCATGGAGAGATGAGTGCAAAGAATGGGAAAAGCTTTATACATAGCGGAGAAGCCCAGCGTGGCCCAGGAGTTTGCGAAGGCGTTAAAGATCGGCGGACAGAGGCGGGACGGTTATCTGGAATCCGAGGATTCCGTAGTGACCTGGTGCGTGGGCCATCTGGTGACTATGAGCTATCCGGAAAAATATGATATAAAATACAAAAGGTGGAGTTTTGAAACCCTGCCTTTTTTGCCGTGTGAATTTAAGTATGAGGTGATTCCCGGAGTAAAAAAGCAGTTTGACATTGTGAAGGGGCTTCTGAACCGTCAGGATGTGGAGACGATTTACGTCTGTACGGACTCCGGGCGGGAGGGAGAATACATCTACCGGCTGGTGGCTCAGATGGCCGGGGTGAAAAATAAGACACAGAAGAGAGTATGGATCGATTCCCAGACGGAGGAGGAGATTCTCCGGGGGATCCGGGAGGCCAAAGATCTGTCGGCGTACGATCATTTGTCCGATTCGGCCTATCTCCGGGCGAAAGAGGATTACCTGATGGGGATTAATTTTTCCAGGGTGCTGACTCTCCGCTATGGGAACTGCGTTTCCAATTATCTGAATACGAAATATCAGGTGATTTCCGTGGGGCGGGTGATGACCTGCGTGCTGGGAATGGTGGTGCGGAGGGAGAGGGAGATCCGCTCTTTCGTGAAGACTCCCTTTTACCGGGTGCTGGGAACCATCGCCCTTGCGGGGGAGACCTTCGAGGGAGAATGGCGCGCGGTGGAGGGAAGCAGATACTTCCAGTCGCCATACTTATATAAGGAAAACGGATTTAAGAAGAAGGAGCACGCGGAAGAACTGATCCGGCAGCTTTCGGAGCAGCAGCCTCTTTCCTGCAGGGTGGAAAAGATCGAGCGGAAGAAGGAGAATAAAAATCCGCCTCTTCTTTTTAATCTTGCGGAGCTGCAGAATGTCTGTTCCAAACTCTTTAAGATCAGTCCGGATGAAACTCTGCGGATTGTCCAGGAGCTGTATGAGAAGAAGCTGGTGACTTATCCCAGGACGGACGCCAGGGTTCTCTCCACGGCGGTGGCGAAGGAGATTTCGAAAAACATCTCGGGACTCAGGGGCTATGAGCTGATTGACGGCGCCGCCCAGGAAGTTCTGGATATGGGAAGCTATAAAAATATCGGGAAAACCCGGTATGTAAATGATAAACAGATCACGGATCACTATGCCATCATTCCCACGGGGCAGGGGCTGGGCGCTCTGAAGAGCCAGTCGCTGACGGCGCAGAGAGTGTATGAGACGATCGTGCGGAGATTTTTGTGTATCTTTTATCCTCCGGCGGTGTATCAGAAGGTCGCTCTGACCACCATGATGGGAAACGAGGCGTTTTTCTCTTCCTTTAAAGTGCTGCGGGAGGAGGGCTATCTGAAGATTGCCTCGAATTCCTTTGCCAGAAAAAAGATGGGGGAAGGGATGAATGCCGGCGACGGCGGAAAAGCCGGGGAGACAGCAGGAAACGGAGAAAATGCCGGAAGCGGCGAGGAGGAGGAAATTTCCTGTGATACGGTTCTTCTGGATGCGTTGCAGAAGCTGAAAAAGAATGATATACTTCCGGTGGTGAGTCTGAATATCCGGGAGGGGGAGACCTCCCCGCCCAAGAGATATAATTCCGGTTCCATGATTCTGGCTATGGAGAACGCGGGACAGCTCATCGAGGATGAGGAGCTGCGTTCCCAGATCAGAGGCAGCGGAATCGGGACCAGCGCTACCCGCGCGGAGATTTTGAAAAAGCTGTTCAATATTGAATATCTGGCTTTGAATAAGAAAACCCAGGTGATCACCCCCACCCTTCTGGGGGAGATGATCTTTGATGTGGTGAACTGTTCCATCCGCCAGCTTCTGAATCCGGAGCTGACGGCCAGCTGGGAAAAGGGCCTGACCTATGTGGCGGAGGGAACCATTACTTCTCAGGAGTATATGGATAAACTGGAGAAATTCGTGCGGGTGAGGACTGCTCAGGTGGAGGCCAGCAGCTTTCAGTACGCGCTGCGGCAGAGCTTTGACACCGTGGCGGTGAATTACAGGAACGCCGGCGCAGGGAAGGGTGAAAAAAGTTCCGGCAGAACTGTGAGAGGAAGAGACACCGGCGGAGCGCAGAGCAGGAAACAGGAGCGGAAGGGCAGCAGGATGGAATAAAGAAAAAGCCTCCTGCAAAGCGGAGCAGGGGACTGTGAATAAATCAGAAATGAGGAGAGGATATCATGAAGGAATTTACTGTGGAGAACATGCTGGACTTGAAGGAGACCATCGCCGGGGAACTGTTTGAGGGAAAAACTTATCCCTGGGAGGTGCTTCCAGAGATCGGGGATTTTATTGTGAAGCTGGGGAAAACCCTGGATGAAAAGGAGTATGAGCATCGGGAGGGAGACGTGTGGATTGCCAGATCCGCGAAGGTGGCTCCCACGGCTTCCATCACCGGACCGGCCATCATCGGAAAGGATGCTGAAATTCGTCACTGCGCCTTTATCCGCGGAAAGGTCATCGTAGGCGAGGGCGCCGTGGTGGGAAATTCCACGGAGCTGAAAAATGCGGTATTGTTCAACAGGGTTCAGGTTCCCCATTATAATTATGTGGGAGATTCTGTTCTGGGCTTTAAGGCGCATATGGGAGCGGGTTCCATCTGTTCCAACGTAAAGTCCGACAAAAAACCGGTTGTGGTGCGAAACGGAGAAGAGCCCGTGGAGACCGGATTTAAGAAATTCGGCGCCATGCTGGGCGACTGTGTGGAAGTGGGATGCGGCTCCGTGCTGAACCCGGGAACCGTGGTAGGAAGAAATACGAACATTTATCCCCTGTCCTCCGTGAGAGGATGCGTGGCGGAGAACAGTATCTATAAGAAGAGAGGGGACATTGTTCCTAAGGAATGATTTCCGGAAAATAAAAACGGAACCGGTGAAAAGAACTTCGTGATGAATATTTCTCACTGGTTCCGTTTTTTATTGGAGATGGTATAGGCAGGATTGTGGAAGCTGCGAAGCAGCGCAGCAATCCGTAATCACTTTTGTTACCTGAATCATGGTATGTGCTCGAAGAATTTATACGCCGGGTCCGAAGATCATGTGTCGCAGGATTACCAGCACTGTAATATGCACCGGGTAAAATGCGTAGAATAAATATTTGGCTTTGCCTTTGATAAAGCCTCTTTCTCCATTGTACATGTTGATGGAGAGGAAGGCGAAGCAGGCTTTCCATTCGTAGTAAAGCCAGCAGCTTCCGATGATGGCCTGCGCGGACTTATCCGTGCGGAACCAGTACATGATCAGCAGGAAAACATAGCCCCTCCAGCCGTAATCCGCATTCATCTTCATGGAGATCAGCAACAGAACCAGCGCGGAGACGACCTGCATCAGCTGGTTGTCGTGGAAATATTCCAGAGCGCAGAATCCCAGATATCCCAGAAACAGGGTGAAAAAAACGTTCTGTTTCGAATAGCGCCAGGTATCAGCGAACATAAAGTTCCATGGGATTTCCGCGATAAGAGCGAAAATGAGGAGGTTCCGGCCGTACCGGAAGCGGTTTCGGGTGTGCAGGAAGCCCTCTGTGAGCAAAAAACAGAAAATGGGAAAGGCGACTCTTCCGATATCTCTGCAGAGACGGTACAGGGAAATGGGGCTGCCGTGTATGTACATAAAGGCACTGACGGCGTCCGGGTATTTCTTTAAAAGAACTGCCGCAGTGTGGTCGATGAGCATGGTGATGATGGCGATCATCTTTAAAGCGCTGCCGCTGAGAATCTGAAAGCGCGGCGGCAGGAATGAATTTGGCAAAGATTTTGTCATGGCAAGAAACTCCTTTGTAAATTGAGATGATATGGGTAGAGAGCACCTTCTGTTCCGCTTCGAAACGGAATCGGAAAAGTGCAGTTTTACGCACTGCTTTATTATAACATTAATGTCGGGGGATTGCACGAGAAAAGATAAATTTTACTTGCGGCGGAAAGGAGAGAAAAGATGAATCTGAAAATAGCATTGCTGCAGCTCCTTCCGGGGAGCGGCCCGGAGGAACAGCTGCGGAAAGGAATCTCAGCCTGTGAAAAAGCGAAGGAGCTGGGCGCGGATATCGCCCTGTTTCCGGAAATGTGGAGCACCGGCTACAGGATTCCGCAGGATGAGAAGGTCTTAAATGATATGGCGGTATCTGTGGAAAGCAGCTTCGTACAGGCATTCAGGAAAGAGGCGTTGAAGCTTCAGATGGCGACAGGGATCACCTTTCTCGAAGCCCATGAGCCGAAGCCCTTAAATTCCATCGTACTTTTTGACCGGAAGGGGGAAATGGCGCTTCATTATTCCAAGGTGCACACCTGCGATTTTGATCTGGAAAAGATGCTGTCGGGGGGAAAGGATTTTTATGTGACGGATCTGGACATTGGGTGGGATACGATCAAAGTCGGTTCCATGATCTGCTTTGACCGGGAGTTTCCCGAAAGCGCGCGGATTCTCATGCTCAAGGGAGCGGAGGTGCTCCTTGCGCCCAATGCCTGCCCTATGGAGATCAACCGGCTGGCAGCGCTGCGGACCAGAGCCTATGAAAACATGCTTGCGGTTGCTACCTGCAACTATCCTGCCGGACAGCCGGACTGCAATGGACGCTCCACAGTCTTTGACGGCGTCGCGTGGCTGAGGGACGAGCCGGGAGTGCGGGATATGTGCGTATTTGAAGCGCCGGAAGAGGAAGGTATCTATCTCGCGGAGATTAATATGGAGGTTTTACGCAATTACCGCAGCCATGAGGTTATGGGAAACCAGTACCGGCATTCAGAATGTTACGGAGCTCTGGTTATATAAAGAACACCCCGCAGCAGGACTGCGGGGTATCGTTTTATACAGAATCAGAACTTGCCGGCCTTGGCAGCTTCCTCGATGCTTACAGCAACCGCCACAGTCATACCAACCATAGGGTTGTTTCCTGCGCCGATCAGACCCATCATTTCTACGTGAGCCGGAACGGAGGAGGAGCCTGCGAACTGTGCGTCGGAGTGCATACGTCCAAGGGTATCGGTCATACCGTAGGAAGCGGGACCTGCCGCCATGTTGTCCGGATGAAGGGTACGGCCCGTGCCGCCGCCGGATGCTACGGAGAAGTATTTCTTGCCCTTTTCGATGCATTCCTTCTTATATGTACCTGCTACCGGATGCTGGAAACGGGTGGGGTTGGTGGAGTTTCCGGTGATGGAAACGTCAACGCCCTCTTTCCACATGATGGCTACGCCTTCCGGAACGCTGTTGGCGCCGTAGCAGTTTACTTTTGCGCGAAGGCCGTCAGAATAGGATTTTCTGAAGACTTCCTTTACTTCATTGGTGTAGGGATCGTACTCGGTCTCAACATGGGTGAAGCCGTTGATACGGGAGATGATCTGTGCGGCGTCTTTTCCAAGACCGTTCAGGATTACGCGGAGAGGTTTCTGACGAACCTTGTTGGCCTTCTCTGCGATACCGATGGCGCCCTCGGCGGCTGCGAAGGACTCATGGCCGGCCAGGAAGCAGAAGCACTCGGTCTCTTCTTCCAGAAGCATTTTGCCCAGGTTGCCGTGGCCCAGACCTACCTTACGGGTATCTGCAACAGATCCGGGAATACAGAAAGCCTGAAGGCCCTCGCCGATAGCTGCGGCAGCGTCAGCGGCTCTCCTGCAGCCCTTCTTGATGGCGATGGCTGCGCCTACAGTGTATGCCCAGCATGCGTTCTCGAAGCAGATGGGCTGGATGCCTTTGATCTGATCGTATACGTTCAGGCCGGCGTCCTTGGTGATCTTTTCCGCTTCTTCCAGGGAAGCGATTCCATAACTGTTTAAAACAGAATTGATCTTGTCAATTCGTCTTTCATATGATTCAAATAAAGCCATTTCCCGTTACCTCCTCAACAATTATTATTCTTTTCTCGGGTCAATGATCTTAACGGCGTCCGCTACGCGGCCATACTGGCCTTTCGCCTTTTCCCATGCAGTATTCGGGTCATCGCCTTTTTTGATAAAGTCAGTCATTTTGCCAAGGCTTACGAACTGATATCCGATGATCTCATCATCAGCGTCAAGAGCGATACCGGTTACATAGCCTTCAGCCATTTCCAGATAACGAGGTCCTTTTTTCAGAGTTCCATACATGGTGCCGACCTGGGAACGAAGTCCTTTTCCAAGATCCTCCAAACCAGCGCCGATGGCAAGTCCGTCCTCAGAGAACGCGGACTGGGAACGTCCGTAAACGATCTGAAGGAACAGCTCTCTCATGGCGGTGTTGATGGCGTCGCAAACCAGGTCCGTATTCAGCGCTTCCATAACGGTCAGGCCGGGAAGAATCTCAGCGGCCATAGCAGCAGAATGAGTCATACCGGAACATCCGATGGTCTCTACCAGAGCTTCCTGGATGATTCCTTCCTTAACGTTCAGGGACATTTTACATGCACCCTGCTGGGGAGCGCACCAGCCAACGCCGTGTGTGAAGCCGGAAATATCTTTTACTTCCTTAACAGGTACCCATTTTGCTTCTTCCGGGATTGGAGCAGCGCCGTGATGAACGCCCTGTGCCACCGGGCACATCTCTTCTACTTCGCGTGAATAAATCATTTTAAAACTCCTTTCAAGTATAGATTTACTATCGTGCTGCAAACAGACATCTGTGCGGGAACCACAGGCGCCCTGCAACTTACCTACATTTTCTCACAAAATGACGTATTAGTCCAGACAAAATTTGTAAAAATTTCGCGGGAAATCCGGCAAAAATCTCTTGACGCATTTTAAAGAAACGTGTATCCTTTATCATTGAGATCAGAAAATAGGGCTATGCCCTATTTTTTCATGACCATGATTCTGCTCCGGAGACGAAGCATGAAAAAGAACTTCTATATAAATAGAAGCTTTCTGTTTCTCATTTCACGAATCAGCGGCCAGACGTCCGTGCTCCCCTGCGCAGCCGGCAGAGGAGCAGGACCTTCCGGCTGATGTATCACTTTTATTATTCTACATATAAGGAGGAGATTCTATTGCAGGAAACCAACACATCTGTAAAACAGGTCCCTGAAGAAAACAAAATGGGCGTTATGCCCGTCAATAAGCTTCTGATCACCATGTCCGTCCCCATGATGATGTCTATGCTGGTGCAGGCTCTGTACAATATCGTGGACAGCATGTTTGTGGCCCGTCTGAATGAAAACGCTCTCACCGCCGTATCTCTGGCATTCCCGGTGCAGAGCCTGATGATCGCCGTCGCCACGGGAACCGGCGTCGGCATCAATGCCCTGGTATCCAAATCCCTGGGGCAAAAAAACAGAGACTACGCCAGCAAGGTGGCCAACAACGGCATCCTGCTCTGTATGATCAGCGCAGTGGTCTTTGCCGTTCTGGGCATTGCCTTCAGCGGCTTCTTCTTTTCCGTTCAGACCACGGATCCCCAGATCCGCGAATACGGCACGGCTTATGTGCGCATCTGCACCGTTCTGTCCATGGGAGTATTTATGCAGGTGGTAATGGAAAAGCTGCTGCAGTCCACGGGAAAAACCATGTACACCATGTTCACCCAGTCTCTGGGCGCTATCATCAACATCATTCTGGACCCCATCATGATTTTCGGTCTCTTTGGTTTTCCAAGACTGGAAGTGGCGGGAGCGGCTCTCGCAACCATCACGGGACAGACTGTTGCCGCGTGCGTGGCGCTGTTCTGCAATCTGAAGAAAAATCCCGAGCTGACTGTTTCCCTGATCAGATATCACCTGTCAGCGGACGCGGTAAAGGGAATCTACAGCGTAGGCGTGCCTTCCATCATTATGGCGTCCATCGGTTCCGTCATGACCTTTTCCATGAACCGGATCCTCATGGGCTTCACCTCCACGGCCACCGCGGTGTTCGGCGTATACTTCAAGCTCCAGAGCTTCATCTTCATGCCTATCTTCGGACTGAATAACGGCATGGTTCCCATCGTCGCCTACAATTTCGGCGCAAGAAGGCCGGAGCGGATCACCCAGACCATCCGCCTCAGCGTGATCTACGCCACCTGCCTCATGCTGGTGGGCATCGCTGTCTTCCAGCTGTTTCCCGGAGCGCTCCTGGGGATCTTCAGCGCCTCGGATACCATGCTGGAAATCGGTATCCCGGCTCTTCGGATCATCAGCGTACACTTCTGTTTCGCCGGTTTTTCCATCGTAGCCTCTTCCGTCTTCCAGGCGCTGGGCCACGGTGTTCTGAGCCTGGTTGTTTCCGTGGCAAGGCAGCTGGTGGTTCTGCTGCCCACAGCTTTTATCCTTTCCAGAATCGGCGGCCTTTCCGCTATCTGGTGGTCTTTCCCCATTGCGGAGATCATGTCTGTGATCCTGTGCGCCATCTTCCTGAAAAAGATTTACGCGACCCAGATCCGGACGCTGAAGGGCTGAATAAATGATAAGGCTGAATAAATGATAAAGTCTGATAAATGGTAAAGCCGAATAAATGATAAAGCCAAATAAATGATAAAGCCGGGCAAATGATATTACGATTAAAATAGAAAAGGGGCTGTCGGATAATCGCGGGGCAACATCATACATGGATGAATGATCTCTGTCATCTTCCATATATTGTGCTGCATCTGCATTCTTCCGACAGCCCTTTTTAAACGGGCAAATCTCAGGACGAGGACCAGCAGCATTGGCGAAAAGGAATGAGCTGTTTTTCTGTTCCGTGTATCGTGTTGCATCTGTATTTACCGACAG
Organism: uncultured Lachnospiraceae bacterium; assembly: GCA_947626985.1. Lineage (GTDB taxonomy): Bacteria > Bacillota > Clostridia > Lachnospirales > Lachnospiraceae > Blautia_A. The sequence continues at coordinate 49,952 of CANQUG010000019.1, forward strand.
CCCTTTTCAGGCAGGCAAAGCTCCGGGCAAGGACCAACATTGCCGGAACAGGAATAATCTCTCTTCTGTTTCTGATATCATGCTGCATCTGCATTCTTCCGGCAGCTCTTTTTAAGCAGGTAAAGCTCTGGACGAAGACCAACATGGGCGAAAAGGAATGAGATGCTCTTCTGTTTCTGTATAAATTGCATACAGGCGCTTATACCCGGAAGCAGCTGTCCCTTTCCACAATCCGGCAGGGAAATTCCACCCGCAGCTTCTCCCGGTGGCCATGGAGGATGCGGTCATGGAGAATCTGCAGAGCCATATGCGCCATATCCTCCCGGGGAATATGCACCGTAGTGAGGAGTGGGCTGGTCGTCTGGGCCTCCTCCACATTATCTATGGAAATAACCGATATTTTTCTTCTGCCCAGTCCCTTATATTCTCTCAGGGCCCGAAGCGCCCCGAAGGCGATACAGTCGTTGGCGCAGAGAACCGCCGTCATCTCCTCGTTTTTCAGCAGCCTGTTCATGGCGTCAAAGCCTTCCTCCCTGGTCTGCCCGGTGGGAATTATGCAGCTGTAGTCCAGAGGAAGCTGATTCCGGATGATGGTCTCATTATACCCCACATAGCGGCTCTCGTAGGAGCAGTCCCCGATGTATCCGATTTTTCTGTGCCCGTGTTCTATCAGATAGGACACCGCCAGATCGGCAGCCTTCCGTCCGTCGCACACCACCTCGTCGATCTCGAAATTCATGGGATTCCTCCAGATTCCCACCAGATTCCGGGTAGACCTTCGAAGGGTGTCCAGTAAGTTCCGGGAGCATCTCCCAAGCACAATGATTCCGTCGCAGGTTCCGATATCCGTTCCTCTCAGAGTCTCATCCGCGGTGAGGATCTTCTCCACAGTAAATCCCTTCTGAAAAATATCGATCTCCAGATAACGGTACAATTCCTGAAAAAAAGGATCCCCCGCCAGCGATTCCACTCTGGCCAGCACCACCACCAGATGGAGAGTTTTTTTCTGCGCATCCTCCCGCTCCCCAAGCTTCAGCTTCCTGGCGGACTGATTGGGCAGATAATTGATCTCATGAGCAGCCGCCCAGATTTTTTCCTTCAGCTGCTCCGAAGCGCATGTGGCATAGCTGTTGTTCAGTACCCTGGAAACTGTGGACGGAGAAGTGCCCACCATTTCCGCAATTTTCTTTAATGACATACTTCCTCCCTGATCACCGAACTTTCGGCATTCACCAGTCATTTGCAGAACATACCTGCTGCGGCCGTCTGTAAGAAATTTTTTTCATATTTTCACCGGTCAATACTACTTTAAAGGAATACGGACGTTTTTTCAATCATAATTTGATAATAATCCAGGCAAAGCAATCGTTTGCCATATATCAGTAAAACGTTTGTGCCTTTCGGGTAAAACGTTTGGGATTTTTTGTGTTGAATTCTCCATTTTTTCCTGATAATATTTCCATTGTAAAAGATACACAGGCGTTTTTCCTTGCGCTTTGCCCATATGTTTTACGCAATTTTACTCAAATATGCGAAAGATTGTAAGACAAACGTTTGTGTAAATATTGCAGCGGGGAGGATTTTAAACATGATACAACTTTTAATCTTTATTGTAGTCGGCTTTGCCGCAGAGATGATCGACGGCACCATGGGAATGGCATACGGCGTCAGCAGCAACACTTTCCTGCGATCTGTGGGGGTAAGCTCCGTAGTATCCAGTGCCTGCGTACATATCGCCGAGCTTTTTACCACTCTCGTGTCCGGAATTTCACATATCAGGCTGAAAAACGTCAGCAAAGATTTATTTTACAGACTTTTGATCCCCGGAATCATCGGCGGCGTCATCGGAGCTTACTTCCTTGTCTCCTTTGAAAACAGAACGCTGGACATTCTCATCGACGTATACCTCATCATCATGGGCGTCGTCATTTTTTCCAAAATGTTTCAGAAGCAGAAGGAGCCGAGAGAGTACGGCGCCTACGCCAGCGCGCTGGGCTTCGCGGGAGGATTTTCCGACGCTATGGGCGGCGGCGGATGGGGTCCCGTGGTAACCTCCACTCTGCTTGCCTCCGGCCATGACACCCGCAAAACCATCGGAACCGTGAACACGGTGGAATTTTTCGTCACCATGGCGGAGACTACCACCTTCGTGGCGATGATTCATGATTTTCAGTCCTACGCCATGATCATCATCGGTCTGATCATCGGCGGCGTCATCGCGGCGCCCATCGGGGCCATCCTCTGCAAAAAAATCCCGGTGCGGGCCATGCTGGGAATCATCGGCGTACTGGTGATTTTTCTGAATGCCGTGAAGCTGTTTCAGCATCTGTAAAATGTTCTGATGTTTTTTCATATGAAGAATTGTTTCCGGAACTGTGTTTGTTCATCAACGTCCGTGAAATAAAATTGACCGGGGCATCGGAAATCCCAACTGGATCTCAATGCCCCGGTCAATTACTTTCAATTTTTTTTATTCAAGCGGATGGGTATCCTGCAGAGCCATAAATCCTTCCTCTCCTGTACGGATCTTCACCACGTTTTCGATATCGTAGATGAATACCTTGCCGTCGCCGTAATGACCGGTGAAGAGAACTTTCTTCGCGGTTTCCACTACCTTCTGAACGGGAACCAGGCTTACCACGATCTCGATCTTCACCTTGGGCAGGAGGTTCATATCCAGCTCAACGCCACGATAGTAGGAGCGGGCTCCCTTCTGAACGCCGCAGCCCAGAACGTTGGTGATGGTGATGCCGGTGACGCCGATCTCGTTCATGGCGTGCATAAAGTCCTCCAGCTTGTTCTGACGGGTAACGATGACCACCTTGGTGAGTTTGTGAACGCCTTCCGGCGGAAGCTCGGGAATATGCTCGGCGGGAGCGGAGGCCGCGCCGCTGTTCATGGCCGGAGCGGGTCTGGAAACGCCCATGGGAGTGGGAACGTTCACCAGAGCATCCTGAACTACGAAATCGTTGTAGGCGCTGATCAGGCCGTGCTCCTTGGAATCCAGACCGGCGATTTCCTCCTCCTCGGAAACACGCAGGCCCATGGTGTTCTTAATGATGAGGAACACGATGGTCATGGTTACTGCAACCCAGGCGATGGTGACGCCCATGCCAAGAAGCTGAATACCGAAGCCGTGGAAGCCGCCTCCTGTCAGGAGACCCTTCCAGCCTGTGCCTGCCCCGTCTGAGAAAAGACCTACAGCCAGAGTTCCGAATGCTCCGTTCAGTCCGTGTACGCCCACAGCGCCCACAGGATCGTCCACCTTCAATACCTTATCAATAAATTCGATACCAAATACTACGATAAAACCGGAAAGGATTCCGATAATGGCTGCGGAGACAGGGGACACTGTGTCGCATCCTGCGGTGATGGCTACAAGACCGGCCAGAGAACCGTTCAGGGACATGGACACATCCGGTTTTTTGTAGCGGATCCAGGTGATGAACATAACCGCCACGGTAGCTACTGCGGCTGCCAGGTTTGTGGTGACAAAGATTTTTCCGGCACTGACGATGGCTGCGTCGCTGTCCATGCTGACGGTGGAGCAGCCGTTGAAGCCGAACCAGCAGAACCAGAGGATGAATACGCCCAGAGCGCCTACGGTCAGGTTATGGCCGGGAATTGCCTTGGATTTGCCGTCTTTGGTGTACTTGCCGATTCTGGGCCCGAGAACGCAGGCGCCGATGAATGCCGCCACGCCGCCTACCATATGCACGGCGCAGGAACCGGCGAAATCATGGAAGCCCATCTGGCTCAGGAAACCGCCGCCCCAGATCCAGTGCCCGGATACCGGGTAGACAATCAGACTGATAATAAAGCTGTACATACAATAGGAAGAAAATTTGGTACGCTCTGCCATGGCTCCGGACACGATGGTGGCGGAGGTGGCGCAGAATACTGTCTGGAAGATCAGGAACGCCCAGAAGGGAACGCCTGCGGGCAGCATGCCGTTGCCGTAATTAGCCTCGGAGGCAATACCGCCGATCCGTCCGAAGAAACCGTTTCCCGCTCCGAACATGATACCGAAGCCTACGATCCAGAAGGTGGGGGTTCCGATACAGAAATCCATTAAGTTTTTCATGATAATGTTGCCCGCGTTCTTGGCCCTGGTAAAGCCCGTCTCCACCATGGCAAATCCGGCCTGCATGAAGAAGACCAGCGCGGCTCCTACGAGTACCCAGATTGTGTTGACAGATGAAAATTCCATAATAAAACTCCTCCTTAAACCCATTCCTTTTGCTCTTCCGGCAGAAAGTCCGCGGCTCTTTCCGCCCGAAGACGCACCGCCTTCCTCTGACAGACTGTTCTTTTTCAGAAAAAGGCGCACGAAAAAACGCGGGAGAAAAATTCTCTCTTCCGCGCCTTTACGTCCTTAAAATATGTGTATTTTTATATGTAAAACAGGGGATATCAAAATATCGTGTGATTAATGGATGAGGAAATCGATAATGAATTATGAAGTAGATGTTCATAAAGGATATCCCCTGTGTTTACCGTAATGAAATGATGTTGGGACGGGTCATAAAGCATCTTACCTACTGGTATGCTGGCATACCGTGGATTCAGGCTTATGACACCGTAATCATGTTATTCCAAAGAGAACAGCAGTTTGCCGTATGTAGGATAGGGAAGAAGAGCATCCGGCATGAGGGCTTCCGCCTCATCTGCAGATTTTCTCAGAGCATCCATATCCGCAAGTACGCAGCTGTGATAAAGCTTTGCGCTCTCCAGCATGTCGGAACAGTTCTGTGCTTTGGCAGTGTCTGCCTTCAGCACTTCCAGATCTGCAGCCATGGCTTCCGACAGTGCGGTAAGCTTTTTCAGAAG